>JASEGY010000232.1 GCA_030019105.1 bacterium
GATATTCAATCCACAAGTTTTCACAGTAAAATTGTAGATTATGAACCGTCCCGATAAAACTTGGTGCGTAACTGCTCAGGTTCTCGGTTCCAGAGTTCAAGGTTC
Source organism: bacterium (assembly GCA_030019105.1). GTDB lineage: Bacteria > UBA9089 > JASEGY01 > JASEGY01 > JASEGY01 > JASEGY01. The sequence goes on from JASEGY010000232.1 coordinate 106, forward strand.
AAGGTTCAGGGTTCGAAGAACGCAAGGCGACCAACCGACCGGGAACCTTAAACCGGGAACCTGGAACCCTGCTGAAACTACCCAGGAACTTCCGCCGAGCTGTACTACTGTCAAGTGTCCCCCCGAAATATTGAGAAGATACCTGCTGCGCTGCAATTCCCGCACGATTTTCCTTGACGACATCCTCCTTAAGGGTTATAATATTAAAGTTGATCCTTAAGCAAATTAAAGCAATGAGGCACACGAAAGCTAAAGCAAGCTATATTTCGGATTTTAGGCTTTAGCCTTTCATAATGAAATCCTAAAGGATTAACTCCTGAGTGTGGATAGCGTCACTACCTTTAGCTTTTATGAAGGCGATTGAATTAAAGGAGGCAAGATAGAATGGGTAGAATAAAGAAATATGTTGAGGTAGGCACTAACAAGTACCTGGCATTATTTGATACGGGGGCAAGAAACACTTATATTGTCAAGGAAGTTGCTTCAAAATTACCAACATTTGATTTGCCGGACCCCAATCCGGTATCTTTAGGTGGGAAAGTTCATAAGGTAGTAAAGGACTCCAGATTAACTTGTAAGGTTGAAGGCTGTAATATATTAGCCCATGCAAGAGTTCTTGATGAAATAGGGAATGATGAGGATGGTCAAAGAATTGAAATTTTAATTGGGGCATTGACCATGCAGGAATGGGGAATCATTCCTGTTCCCGAAAAAGAGGCTCTTGATATGAGTCACTATCCAAAGGAATTTGTAGAATTCTGACGGCTGATACCTGAATACTTACCATGAGACTTTTAATCACAGGCGGGAGCGGACTTCTGGGCAGTAATCTGGCCTTTATGGCGGCCGGAGAGGGCATGGCAACTCATGCCGCCTACTATTCGTATCCGGTCAAGATTGCCGGGGCAACCACTTTTTCCCTGGATATTACTCAAGCATCCGATGTCTTTCAAAAGATAGAAAAGATACGACCGGACATAATTATTCATACCGCGGCCATAACCAGCCCGGATGTGTGTGAAGAGGATAAAGATTTGGCTTACCGGGTAAATGTCACCGGAACCGGGAATCTGGTTCAGGCAGCTAAGATTACTCGGACCAAATTCATCTACCTCTCGACTGACCTTGTCTTTAACGGTTGCTTTTCTTTTTATCGGGAAGATGACACGCCTGATCCTCTCTCCTACTATGCCCGGACAAAATTGGAAGGAGAGAAAATAGTTGCAGCTAACAGCAAAAATTACTGTATCGTCCGGACAGCCGTTATCTACGGCCCGAGTATCCAGGGAGGAAGCTTCTCTGAATGGATTATCCAGGAACTAAAGGAAGGGAAACAGGTTCCTCTCTTTGTAGATCAATTTCGCTCCCCTATCCTGGTGACGAACCTTGCCCGGGCTCTACTTGAGATATGCCGGCGAGACATCACCGGTCTTTATCACTTAGGCGGGGCAGACCGGATCAACCGTCTTGACTTCGGCCGGATATTGGCCCGGGAATATGGATTTTCCGAGGCCAATCTTTCCCCGGTGGCGATGGATGATTTCGGTTTTAAGGCCCCCCGGCCAAAGGATTGTTCCTTTGACATCAGCCGGGCTAAAAAGACATTCCAGGTAAGATTCCTGGGAGCTAAAGAGGGGATTAGCCGGCTAAAAGAGTTAGAGGACGAAGGGTATTCGGAGCAACTCCGGGGTGCTCTACATGGCGTAAGACCACAATAAAACTTTAAAAAAACGTAACTACTCAGCCTCTTTATTAACCACGAATGAACACGAATTATCACGAATTTTTATAGCACACTGATGACACGGATTCGACGGATTTCCACTGATTTTTATTATCCGTGTGTATCCGTCTCATCCGTACAATCCGTGTTCTATTTGACTCATCGGCTAAATTGGTGGATTGCTGCTTTTATTCGTGTGTATTCGTGTCAATTTGTGTTAATTCGTGGCTGAGTAGATACCAATTTTGTAGTGGTCGAGCTTGCTCGACATTACGGCAGAGTAAGCTCTGCAACTACAACACCCAATTTGGTCAAGCACTTTTTGCCGAAACGATGATCAAGGCCGAAAGTATGAAGGCCCAATTTCCAATTTCTAATTTCAACATTCCGTGAAAACTTATCGTCTTTGCGAGAGTTCCATACTTTATTGAGCAATTACAATAGGAGGGGATGGTTCACCTTACTGTGAAAGCTTGCGGCTAAAAATTATCATTAACTTTCCGGAGTTAATCCTTTAGGATTTCATTAGTTATGAAAGGCTAAAGCCTAAACTCCAGAAAGAACGCAAGGTTTCACAAGAAAATGGACGATTTTTGAACCGTCCCAATAGGAGGTTAATAAATGATTGGCTGCACAAAGCTTTTATGCGGACAGGCCACTGTGGCAGAGGCTATGCGAGAGGGCCGAGCCGGCCTGGCGGGCCGAGCCGGCCTGGCGGGGCAGCGGCCGGATATGCTGGCCTTCTCTACTTCGGCCAGGGCGATAGTAGTCTGGAATGTAACCACTATGTGTAACTTGAAGTGTATCCACTGTTACCTCGAAGCAGGCCCCGGAAATCCGCAATCCCGGGTACCCACGAAGTGGGTGCGCAATCCGCAATGGGATGAGCTGACAACCGAAGAAGCCCGGTCACTGATCAAAGACCTGGCTGAACTTAAGATTCCGGTCTTGCTCTTTTCCGGCGGGGAGCCCCTCTTGCGGGAAGATGTATTTGAATTGGGCCGGATAGCGCACGAGGCTGGTCTTCGTCCTGTCCTCTCCACCAATGGAACCTTAATTACCAGAGAGGTCGCCCGGCAAATAAAAGAGGCCCACTTCCAATATGTGGGTATCAGCTTAGACGGCCTGGAGGAGACCCACGACCGCTTCAGGGCCAAGCGGGGCGCCTTTAGCGAAGCCTTGAACGGCATCCGTAATGCTATGGAAGCGGGGCTTAAGACAGGTGTTCGATTTACCCTCAACCGGCATAATCACCAGGACCTGCCAGGAATAATTGATCTGGTGGTAAAAGAAGGTGTCCCCCGGTTTTGCATGTATCATCTGGTCTATTCCGGCCGGGGCAAAGGAATGGTCGGAGATGACCTGGATAATGAGACCAAAAGGGAAATATTAGACTGGCTGCTCAAAAAGACAAAGGAGATCTTTGCTGCCGGGCATGAACTGGAAATAATGACCGTAGATAACCATGCCGACGGGGTCTATCTCTATCACCAGGTAAAGAGCGAACAGCCGGAACGTCAGGAGGAGGTCTACCGCTTGCTTCAACTCCATGGCGGTTGTTCAGCCGGAGAAAAGATAGCCAATATCTCACCATCAGGAGAGGTCTACGCCTGCCAATTCTTCCAGGATATGCCGTTAGGGAATGTAAAGGAAGAGCCTTTCAGCCGTATCTGGCAGCCGGACCGACTTCGTTCTATCAGGGAGATGAAAAAGACCCTCAAAGGCCGCTGCGGCCGTTGCCGGTATGTTGACATCTGCGGCGGCTGCCGCATCAGGGCCAAGGTAGTCCATGGAAATTATCTGGCCGAAGATCCGGCCTGTTACTTGACAGAGGAGGAAATAAAATAAGGAGGAGGTGAAAAATACAATGGAAATATTAATTACGCAGACTATTTCCCAAAAGGTCGAAAAAATTAAGCAGATAGAAGATATTGTAGCTCTTAATAGTTATGTAGATTTTCTTATCTATAAAGAGGAACATACCCAATCAACAGAATTAGGACAGGATATCATTCAAGGACTAAAGGAAGTGATGGAGGGAAAAACTTATAAAATTACCTCCGCAGAGGATATCCTGAAGGTACCGGATAATGAAATATAATTTCGAAACCACAAAGTCTTTTGCCGGAGACTTTAAAAAGCTATCCAGGAAAAGACCTTCTCTCCAGCAGAATTTTGATGAGTTTCTCGTCTATTTTGACCATACAAAAGGAGAAGTTATTCCGGGTACAAGTGGTGCGCAGAAAATCAAAATGAAAGCGAGTGGTCTGGGTAAGAGTAAAAGCTATCGGCTTATTTACTATTTTATGTTGAAAGATACAGTGTATTTGCTAAAGGTATATAGCAAATCAATTAAAGAAGATATTTCTCAAAATGAGAAAAAAATTATAAAAAAGCTTATTCATGATATAAAATTGCGGCGAAGCCATCTGGCTTGAGTTAAGGGATGAATCCATGCAGATCATACTTGTTGGTTCCAGTCACAAAATAGCCGAGATTACGGCCAGGGAGGAGTTGTATTTTCCTGAAGCAGACCTGCCTGAGGCCCTCCAGGAGCTATTAACCTACGATGGCCTGGAGGAAGCCAATATCCTCTCTACTTGCAACCGGGTCGAGATTTGCGTGGCATCCTCAACCGATCCCGGGCAGGCCAGGGCTAACATTATTAGTTTCTTGAGCAACTACCACAACCTGCCTGCCAGGGAAATTGATTCCCTCCTTTATACCCACCTTAATCAAGAAGCCGTAAGCCACCTCTTTAAAGTAGCCCCGGGACTTGATTCAATGGTAGTCGGGGAGCCTCAAATCCTGGGCCAGGTCAAGAAGGCCTATCAAATAGCCTGTGAAGCCAAAACTATTGGCCCCTATCTGGACCAACTCTTTCAAAGAACCTTTAGCGTTGCCAAGCGGATTCGGACAGAAACAGACATTGGCAAGGGGGCAGTGTCCATCAGCTTTGCCGCGGTTGAATTAGCCAAGAAAATCTTTGAAGACTTAAGCTCAAAAACCGTTCTCATTGTAGGCACCGGCAAGATGGGCGAGGATGCGGTCAGACACTTAGTTTCCCATGGGGTCAAAACTATCCTGTTTACCAACAGAACCTACCAGACAGCCTGTGAGTTAGCCGCCAAATTCAATGGGGAAGCCAGGCCATTCGATGATCTCCTGGCCCTCCTGGCCGAGGCTGATATTGTTATTACTTCCACCAATGCCCCCCACCGGATTATTCACTATGACCAGGTAACGGCCGTAATGCCTAAACGGCATTTTAGATCTATCTTTTTCATCGACATTGGGGTGCCCAGAAATATAGAAGATGCGGTAGGAGAAATCGGCCACGTCCACCTTTATACTATTGATGATTTGGAAGGAGTCGTCCAGGCAAATATTGACTCCCGGGCGCAAGAAGTAGCCAAGAGCGAGGCCATTATCGAGGAAGAAGTGGCTGAGTTTATGGCCTGGCTTAGACTCAAGGATGTCGCGCCTATTATTTCCGGTTTAAAAAAGAAGGTGAATGAGATATGCCGGGAGGAATTGGCCACGGTTTTCAGTAAAGAAATGTCTGAGGAGGAAAGGCAGAAGCTGGATAATGTGACTCGCCGCTTGACTCACCGTATCCTGAAAGGCCATATCCTGGGTCTCAAGGAAAAGGCACGGTACGGGTTAGACTCGAAGTTATCTAATTTCCTTCTGGAGCTATTTGATGTTTCAAATGGATGATGCAGAAATTTATTGACCGGGAGGGTCAGGTTGGGATGACTGAACATCAAAGCATTGAATACAAAAAATCCTGGCGAGATGAGTATCTGAAATGGATATGCGGCTATGCCAATGCCGACGGGGGGATTCTCTATATCGGAAAAGATGATAAGGGAAACGTTAAAGCACATATTTCCTATGAACGGCTGCAGCGGGCTGAGACCTATCCGGTACCTGAGGCTGCCCTGCGCGAGGCCTTACTCAATGCCGTGACTCATAAAGATATGCCAGTGCCATTCCTGTTCAAATCAGTGTTTACGATGATAGAATCATGCTGTGGAATCCGGGTATCCTGCCTTCCGGATGGACTGTCGAAAACCTTACCCGAAAACATTCTTCGCAGCCGTTCAATCCTGATGTATAGCTCTTAAGATAAATATTTTGGGGTAAGCGAATTCAAGATAGGCTATATA
>JASEGY010000233.1:0-2884 GCA_030019105.1 bacterium
CGTGCTTTTGGGATATTTGTTCTTTGGACATTTGCTTTCTCCTTTGCTGTATTTAAGGGCTTCAAATCTTGCTGAGTTGGAGTTCTGAAAGAGATATTTAGATTATACATCATTTGCGCATAATTATCAAGAAGTTATGGATACGAAGCAGGAAAATTTGTAACACCTGCCCAGCATTTCAAAAAGCATGGCACCCTATTGATTTTATTAGCCTTACAAGGCTTATTCGGATCAAAAATGGGGGCTGGGCAAGGATTTTGTGATAGTGAGAAGAAATTTTTTTGCGAACGGAGAACTCAGGAAGGGAAAAAACATGCTTCAATAAGGGGGTTCCCTCAGAAAATAGGGCATCTCCATATTATGTTCTTGATAAGCTAAGGTGAGAAAAAAATTGATTCTTCACACCTGCTACCCCCTTTGCGGAAAAGAAAGGAAGATATCCCTCTCCTGGCTGAACATTTTCTGGAGACCTACTCAAGGCAATATAATCGAGCCACTCCTTCTTTATCTCAGGAGGCTGTCCTGAAACTGCTGGCTTATGATTGGCCCGGCAATGTTCGCGAACTGGAAAACATAATCCAGCGGGCCGTAATAAAGAGCCGCGGTTCTGTCCTCTCTGACCGGGACCTCACCATCCCCGACCCTTCCAACAACAGCCGGCAAGAACCTTTCCGTGAAGCCAAGGCAAAAATAATCAAGGAATTCGAGCAAAGCTACATCAGCAAAGTATTGGCGATCAATAATGGCAATATCAGCCGGGCCGCTAAAGAGGCGGGAATGGATAGAAAATCCTTCTGGCGGATTATAAAAGAACACCGGATAAAGGTGCCCCCGCCCCTACCTATAGCGCTCAGCAAAATTGAGCCGGGTATGCTCAGATAAATTGAGCCACTAATAAATTTTACTAAATGTGCTATGCTCAGGTAAATTGAACAAGTTCATACGTATGAACTTTTATAACTGTCTACAAATACTACACTTCGTGCTTGGACTACTACTACTTGGAAAGTAAAAAAACTTTACAGGAACTTCTGGATGAGTGGCTCAATTTAAGTGAGCAAAAGTGGCTCAATTTATCTGAGCGGTATAGACACTTCAAAAACTTAAAGGCAGCTATAATCAGGCCGCTATAAAGGGTCATAATCATAGCTATCCATTTAAGCTGGGCCTTTATCTCGCCTTTCAGTTCAGTCCTAACTATTTCGATCTTATCATCCAACCGGTTATACCTATCGTCTATCTTCTCATCCAGCCGGTTAGACCTATCGTCTATCTTTTTATCTAACCTGATATAACCTTCTCGGAATTCCTTAGTGTTCTCGCTTAAATCTTTCCTGGTTTCGCTAATGAGGGCCGCCAAATCTCTTTTGTTATCACTTATTTTCTCCGAAAGGTAGAAAAACTCCTCTCCTCTGGTTAAATACTGCGCTTCCATCCGAGTGGCTGTTTCCGGCATTTTCAATCCTCCTCGAGATTAATAAATGATCTCTCTACTTACGATAATATCGTATCATAGGAACACATCGTTGTCAATAAGATTCTTTTGCCTACGTTGCACCAGAGTACTGCTCAAAATAATTCGACCTGTACGGTTAGAAATTGAAGACATACGACCGCAACCACGGTTCAGCCCCAGCAGGGGCGGAATGTTTATAGCCTTGATTCAGATTAATCAGGGTAGCTCCAGCGAAGCGATATGTTCTCCCTACATCTCGCTCCACTGGGGCTTAATTGGTGAGGTTGACGGCTGGCTCAGAGATTTCCAAAGTGCCTCAAAAGGGTCATTCATGACTACTTTGATTCCTGGACACTTTGTGGTAAGCGCATTCTATGACACACCGGCTGAGCCAGCCCAACATCCCGGAAAGTGTCCAGAAATCAAAAGGCCAATTTTGCCCTTCTATAACCCACTTTGGAAATCTCTGTGGCTATAAACATCTCGCCCCGCTGGGGCTGAAAAGCTAACCGTACAGGTCGAAATAATTTACCTTGACAATTAATTCATCTAACTGCTCCTACTATCATAAGTTAGATAACCACTATATATGGTAGGGCAAACATGCCCTACCCAAGATATTGATATTGGCAGCTCTATCTTCAGTCATTGTCCGGTCTTAACAAACAGGCTTAAACCATACCTAATTACTCAGATATGGCAAATTTGCCCTGCCTTCGAGGTGGTTTTTCCCCAGTTATCATCTGGCTTTAGCGCCTACTACAATATATGGTAGGGCAAAAATGCCCTACCCAAAATATTGTGGACAGCTATTTCTTCCCAGTTATTACGCGGCTTCAGTCCCAGGGCAAGAGACAATCTCCCGAATAGAACCTTATCTCTCCTGATCCCCTTGACGAGAAAAATAACCATCCTAACCCCTTGATTCTCTGCGGCCTCCACGCCTCTGCGGTGAATTTTTCTTCGGTTGGCACGCTTTTTGCTTAGTTCTACCAATATCTAAGGACGCAGATTTGCCAAGATCAGCCCCAAAGGGGCAAAATATGATAGCCCAGGGCAGAAACAACCCAGAAACCTTTTTCTTAAATACTATATTGAGGAAAGACAATGGCCCACTCGCCTCAGGAAATCGCCTTTCAGATACTAAGATACCTTAAAGGCGTCCCAACCGCTTACTGCGGTTAAAACGCCTTACGAAATAGTGAAAGATAAGCTTTCAGGGTGAAGTCTAGTACAGCTCGGCGGAAATCCCTCGTCGGTTTGAGAAGTCTGAGAAACCAGGTTTTTTCAAAAAACCTGGTTTCTGTAACCGGCGGGGAACTTCCGCCGACGTGTACTAGAAGTAACAGGTAGACAGGTAGAGTAGACAGGCAGACAGGCAGACAGGCAGACAGGCAGACAGGCAGACAGGCAGACAGGCAGACAGGC
>JASEGY010000233.1:2982-5995 GCA_030019105.1 bacterium
GCAGATGTTCATTTGAATTGACCCCTTCGTATTCCTAATTATACAAAATCTTGCCCTAAATGTCAACAAAAAACTTGAGTTTTCTGCAAAAAATTATAAAGGCTGTCTATAACAAGTTATGTCAGTTAAACATCCGTTGCTTTACCAAGCAATCTTTTTTCCCTTGACGAAACATCTCATCCTATGGTATTCTTGAAAAAGAAAGGTGCTATTATGAAACAAATCAATCCTCTTGACCGGAAGTCTCAAGGTGCTGGCCCGAATGGCCCGGAAAAGCTTCATGAAACTCATTATGCCGGATACTAAAAGAGCGTGATTAACAACATTGCCTAAAGTCATGGATCACGCCACCTTTGCAGGATTTTAGCCAGAGCTCGTCGGCGAGCCGATGGAGCCCGGATTTCTTCGAGATGCGCACGCGCTCTCAGGGCCAAAACTTTAGGCGTTTTTGTTAGTCACGTAAAAGAGTAACCTTCTTAGGCCAAAAAAGTCCTTACCTGGATATATACTTGAGGCGGGCATAATTTGCGATTTTGCAACTACTCAGCCGTGCAAAAAAGGAACACAGATTGCACAGATTATTCGGATTACACAGATTATTTTCGATAATCCAACCGCTTGAAATGCCGTCAAAAATCAGTGTGCCTATCTTCCGAATGGAAGAAATTTGCAGCCTGAGAAAAAATCTGTGAAATCTTGTGTAATCTGTGAAATCTGTGTTCCTCTTTAGTATAGCTTTTAAGATAATGTTTTTGGGGTAAGCGAATTCAAGATAGGCTATTCGACTTTTGGAGTTAATCCTTTAGGATTTCATTACTTATGAAAGGCTAAAGCCTAAACTCCAATCCTCAACCAACCCCAAAATCTTTTTCTTACACACTATAGTTACAAAAATCACAGATTATGCCCTCGTTGAGTATACCAGTCTACCAGACACCAGACACCAGTCTACAGAGTATTACCCTGGATTTGAACCATGCCCAGATTATCAGGATAAACCAATGAACTGCTCAATATCCTTCAAGGGAATATAAGCCGTATCTTTATGCCTGACACTTCATTAATGAAAGTCTGTTCTTCCCTTACTTGTCTCGTACATCGGGTTAATAAATTTCAATATCACCCGGCCTAATTGACCATCAACTCTTTCTTTTACAGGTTTAACTATGACTCCTTCTTTGAGATGCTCGCCACCGAGTAAGGTCTCCCCTTCGGCTAATTTTTTAATCTTACTTGGATTATAACCCCCTTTGTAAATTAAAGGAACAATATTATCCGATAGGCCTGCTTCTTTCATTAATTCTATAAACTCATCCCAATCAAGATACCTTCCCTCATGAAAGGCATCATAAAAGGCTATTTTCTGGGTAGTTAAGCCATATTGCAGGTTCTGTACCTTCCGGCCATAGACCTCTCCAAAGAGGATAACTTTATCCGGCAATCTCTCCAACAAAATCTCATCAAAGCCATTTTGTCTGATCGCCCGCCAATATAAATTTCTTTTATCCTCTTTCCACATCCAGTTATGCCCGCCGACAAATAGATCAGTATCTTTTTTGGAGACCCTCAGATTCGAGCCATGGATCTTTTCAGTTACGACCACTTCCTCTCCCTCTTCAAATACATTCGGGAAGTTTTCATACCTTTCTACATCCGTATATTTACATATCCAATCAACCTCAGAATAAGGCACGGCTTCTCCTGACATATCTATTGGGACAGGGGGTTCATATTTTTTAAGACCAATCCTCCCGGTTACATCCTCTCCAACAGGCAAATTATCTTTATTGGGGATTAAAAGCCCATAAGAATATTCTCCTCTCAGCCTTATGGCCTTGATCCGGAACTTCTTATCCCGCAAAAATTCAAATTCCGGAGTTTCCGGCACGACTGTATCCACAAGGATATAAATGGCCGTGCCTTCCGGGGCAAAATCCGTCGTCCGAACCACTACCTGCCAGGCTGATCCCTCAATGTCAGCGATCGATAGAGCGTCTGCATTAGTATGCTGCCGTAGTTTATACCTGACTACTGTCCCTCTTGCCTCACTCATATTACTTTCACCTCCTAAATAGATCGTGATTTGTGACCGTTCACCGTGTTCGTAAAGAAAAGGACGGACACGGTGTGCAGTCACGGATAACGTAGCCGTTCACGCCACCAGCTTAGTGGCTGAATGGCTGCGTAACTCTAAAGGCAGTAGTATCTACTGAGCATCCGTAGCCCCGTCGTTTACGGCGGGGAATCCGATGACCCCACAATGTCGAAAAAAGGCCGTTCACGGCCTTACCGGTCTGGGAAGGCCCTAAAGGGCCTAAAAAGGTTGGAGGAACATACTCTAAAACGGCTGGGCTACAGATAACAAAGGCTGATAATGCCCTTTTGTGTCTGAGTGGTGTGAACGGCTACCGGATAACGAAATTGGGCTTTGATCATCGTTTCGTCAAAAAGTGCTTGACCAAATTGGGTGTTATAGTTACAGAGCTTGCTCTGCCGTAATGTCGAGCAAGCTCGACCACTACAAAATTGATCCCATTGCCCAAACGATAAACAAGGCCCTATTTTGTTATTTTACCCCAATCAACCTTGATTGTCAAGAATTTTGGTGGTGTCCCAGCCCCTTAGCCTTTTATCAACAAGTTGCTTGCAGGGCTTAACTTAAATGGAAGTATATCACAAATCGGATTAAAGGAAGATTAAAAGAAGATTAAATTTTCCTAATCTTAATCTGCTTAGACAATCCTTTCCTGCTCGGTTAAGATTCTACCTAAATTTCTTGAATCATCATCTGAAAACTGTCCGAAACTGTGCTTGACTTTCAGAGGATAGTAGGTTATTATATAGATAAATTGAGATGAAACGGAGGCATAGAGATGGCAACAGAGGCACTTGAGGTAAAAGATGTGGCAAGGGATTAGGGATATCCTGCTTGACAAGAATGTGATGAAACTGTAACATTTTATAATATTACCCCGCAACATTTGCGTTGTCCGCGAGAATGTTACGATTGCGG
>JASEGY010000234.1 GCA_030019105.1 bacterium
CGCCCTCATTCCCACGCTCTGCGTGGGAATACTACTTGAGACGCTCTGCGTCAAGCAAGCGGTTACGTTCCTACGCAGAGCGTAGGAACGAGAAGGTCTCTTCAACTCAAGCAGGCCACCATGGATATCAAGATATGCTGATTTATCTGCCACTAAGTTGACTAAAAGGCTGAGAAAGACCAGTAACGAAAGGAGAGTTAAATAGATGGATAAAAAGATAGGAGCTTATATCTGCACCGGCTGTGGACTCGGGGAGGCTTTGGACATGGAGAAGTTGTCCAAGGTCGCCACCTCGGAATACAAGGCACCGGTGTGTAAGACACATCCCTTTTTGTGCAGTGAAGAAGGGGTGGGACTTATCAAAAATGATATGGAGGCGGAAGGCGTAAATACAGTGGTCATTGCGGCCTGTTCTCCACGGGTACATGGCGAGACCTTTGTTTTTGACCCTGCTTCTTCGATTATGGAAAGGGTTAATCTGCGGGAGCAGGTTATCTGGAGTCACCCGCCAAAGGATGAAGACACTCAAATGCTGGCCGAGGACTATCTGAGGATGGGGCTGGTTAAAGCCAAGAAAACAGAAATATCGGAACCTTTTATAGCTGAAGGTATATCTAAAACTATTCTTGTTGTTGGAGGCGGGATAACCGGTGTGACGGCTGCCCTTGAGGCGGCCAGGGCCGGGTCCGAAGTTATCCTGGTAGAGAAGATGCCGGAACTGGGTGGATTCGCCAATAAGCTGTACCGGGAGCTTCCACAAAGCGCTCCATATCAGAATCTGGAGACATCCGACATTAAAGACAGGATTGAAGAAGCGAAAGCAACCTCGAATATCACGATTTACACCTCGGCTGAGGTGAAGAAGATTGCCGGCGGGCCGGGGGTGTTTGATGTCACCCTGGAACAGAAGGGCAATACGACCGATTTCAGGGTCGGGAGCATTGTGTTGGCTACCGGCTGGCAACCCTACGATGCCTCCAAGTTGGACCACCTTGGGTTTGGCAAGTATCCGAATGTTATCACCAATGTGATGCTGGAAGAAATGGCTTCAAATGGTGGGATAAAACGGCCGTCTGATGGCAAAAAGCCCCAAAGCATTGCCTTTATCCAGTGCGCCGGTTCCCGGGATAAGAACCATCTGCCCTACTGTTCATCGGTTTGCTGCCTTACCTCTCTTAAGCAGGCCGCCTATATCCGGGAGCAAAACCCGGAGGCATTGGTCTATATATTTTATAAGGATATGCGCACCCCGGGACACTATGAAAATTTCTATGCCAAAGTGCAGGAGGACGAGGGCATATTCCTGACCAAAGGAGAAATAGCGGATATAAAGGAAGCCGGCGGCGGAAGTTTAGCCGTTGAGGTGGACAATACCCTTTTGGGTGAATCTGTCAGGGTCGAGGCGGATATGGTTGTCCTGGCCATAGGCATAGTTCCGACTACCTCTCTGGAATCCGAAGAGATTGAAAAGCCGGAGAAGCCGGCTGAGAAAAAGGGAGAAGAAGAGGAAGTGCCACAGGATACGATCATCTGGTCAAACACCCTGAACCTGGATTACCGGCAGGGACCGGAGCTTCCTGCCTTGAAGTACGGCTTTCCTGACTCTCACTTTATCTGCTTCCCTTACGAAACCAGGCGGACCGGCATCTATGCCGCCGGTTGTGTTAGGTCCCCGATGGATACGGCCGCCAGCCTGGAAGATGCCGCCGGCGCGGCCTTGAAAGCCATCCAATGTGTGGAGCTTACCGCTCAAGGCAAAGCCGTGCATCCGAGGGTAGGCGACACCTCTTATCCGGATTTCTTTATGCAAAGATGCACCCAGTGTAAGCGCTGCACGGTCGAGTGTCCGTTTGGGGCTATTAATGAAGACGAAAAGTTTAACCCCATCCCCAGCCTGACCCGCTGCCGCAGGTGTGCCACCTGCCTGGGCGCCTGTCCGGAGAGAATCATCAACTTCAAGAATTACTCTATTGATATAATCGCCTCTATGATCAAGGCGATTGAAGTGCCTGAGGAAGACGAGGAAAAGCCTCGTATCCTCTGCTTTGCATGTGAGAATGATGCCTATCCTGCCCTGGATATGGCCGGGATCAACCGGCTTACTTATAGCCCCTACCTGAGAGTCATTCCCTTGAGATGTCTGGGGTCAACCAACCTGGTCTGGATTGCCGATGCCCTGTCAGCCGGCTTTGATGGGATACTTTTATTAGGGTGCAAACACGGCGATGATTATCAGTGCCATTTTGTTAAAGGGAGTGAGCTGGCAAGTTATAGAATTCCAAAGGTGCAGGAGACCTTGAACAGACTTGTCCTGGAATCTGAGAGGATTCTAAACCTGGAGCTTTCCATAAATGAGTTTGACCGGTTGTCGGAGATAATCAATGGTTTTGCGGAGAAAATAGACGAGATCGGGCCTAATCCTTACAAGGAGTTTTAGGAGAAGATTTATGATGAATAGCAAAATAGCCCAAATAACTGATTGGGTATTATCTCTTCCTGTGGCCGAAAGGGCTTTCCTGGCCCAAAAATTGTGGGAAAGTCTTGAAGAATATGAACATACTGTTACCACAGATGATGAGATGGAAACATTGATTGAAGCAAAGAGAAGAGATGCAGAACTGTCAGAAAATAAAGTAGCGGGACATTCCCATGAGGAAGTCATGGAAGCCGCCTATAAAGCGATCCAATGCGATTAATTTACCACGCGGATGCTAAAGCGGAAGTGATTGATGCCGCTCGATATTACTCAAGTAAAGTTACCAAATTAGGCAGGAAATTCTTGGCTGAAATTGATTTCGCGATTAAAACTATTATGAGCAGCCCTCGACGATTTCGGATTGTTGAAGGTGACATACGGAGATGTTTGGTAAGGCAGTTTCCTTAGCGCGGCCTCTGGCCGCAACCAAACCAATTTTGGATTGCAGATTGCGGATTATGGAACGCTGAAATTGGAAATTGGAAATTAGGAAAAGCGTGAAAGCCTAATTTCTAATTTCCAATTTCAATTCGCAATCGTAACATTCTCGCGGACAACGCAAATGTTGCGGGGTAATAGTATACAGCATATACTACAGAATAGAGGGAGATACGATTCGCATTTTGGTTGTAAAGCACCATAGTCGTCACCCTGATTACTGGAAGTACCGGAAGTAATCAACTGTGTTATCTCTTCCTGTGACCAAAAAGGGCTTTTCTATCCCAAAAATTGATGCTGACACGGAAGTGTAATTGGTGGCATTCATGAAAAAAAGAAAGAATTTTGCCAGCTTTGATTCGAATGAAGCCTTTAAGAAGTTGCACATTCAGGATTTGATCAGATGGGAGATTGATTTTCAGCCTCTTCATCCCAGCGCCTTTTTTCAAGAACGGTTGCGACGGCTTGAAGAGCATTTTGATCTCACTATTTCTGAACGGGCCAAAGAACTGCTTATTGATGCCTTATGTGAAGAGGTCGTGGAACATCATGGCCGGTTAAAAATTTGGAAAGCAGCTATGCTGCAAAGTGAGGACCTGACGGGAACCGTTGATTACCTGGTTGCGCCCAGAAGGGCCTACCTGGAAGCCCCTTTATTGTGCGTGGTAGAAGCGAAGAAGGATGACTTTGAAAAAGGTCTGGCTCAGTGTCTTGTCGAGATGAAGGCGTGCCAGTGGAACAATGAACAATTAAGCAGGCATATTGATGTTTTTGGGATTGTAACCAATGGTGAGGTCTGGAAGTTCTACAAACTGACCGGAGCGGGAGATGTTTTTGAAACCCTGCCTTATTCTCTGGGAGATACAAATAGTACATTAGGGATACTTCATTATGTGTTTACCAAATGTGAAGAACAACTTTGAACTTAACTCGCGGCGTTCGCAAAAGGGGATATATCCTGCCACTAATACTTCGCTCAGGATAAATATCCTGAGCGATCGAGAGATAGATGCCAGAGATTAGAGATTAGTAGATTCTTAGGAATAACTATTTTTATGAATTTTAATGACCACAATCCACCGCATTTTCACGCTGAATACGGAGGTTACCAAATTATAGTTGAAATAGAAAGTGGAGTAATAGAGGGTAAGTTTCCCCGGAGAGCTTTGCGTCTTGTTATGGAGTGGCATGAGAAAAACAGAGATTTAATAATGCAGAATTGGCACTCTATCAGCGAAAGTGGAGAATTTACAAAAATTCAACCATTGGAGTAGGAAGATGATATTGAATGTTAGTGATGCTAAACATCTTAAGGAATATGAAATATGGCTGAAGTTCGATAATGGCTTAGAAAGAATTGTTGACTTGAAAGATACTATTTTTAGTGATCATCGGAAAGTTTTCGAACCATTGAGAAAAGCAGAATATTTCAAGAAGTTTACGATTAGGTATAACACAATTGTTTGGCCAAATGAAGTAGATTTTGCGCCCGAGTTTCTTTATGAAATTGGTAAAGAGATTAAGAAGGCGGCTTAGAAAATTGAGTCCTATTACCTTAGGAATTTAAGGAGGCTAAAAAATGATAAATGTAAAACCGGATTTAGGTTTCATTAAAGATGTAACTAATTCTGGAGGGGAGTCTTTAAAAAAGTGCTACCAATGCGCGACGTGTTCGGTAGTATGCAATCTGGCTCCTGATGACAGTCCATTTCCCCGAAAAGAAATGATCCGGGCCCAGTGGGGAATGAAGGAGAAGCTGGTAAGCGATCCGGACATCTGGCTTTGCCATCAGTGCAGCGATTGCACGGCCTATTGTCCCAGAGGGGCCAAGCCCGGCGAAGTAATTGGGGCTATAAGGAAATCAACGATCGAGCACTATGCCTTCCCCGGATTCCTGGGAAAAGCGGTGGGTAACGCAAAATATCTGCCGTTACTTATCATGGTGCCAGTCCTTCTCTTTCTGGCTGTTCTTTCATTACCCGGTAATATGAATCTGGCTGAAAGGGAGATAGTCTTCTCAAACCTCGTTCAGGTTAAGTACATTGATGCTGTTTTCATGCCGGTAGCCGCTTTTGCGGCCCTGGCTTTCCTGATCGGACTCTCAAGGTTCTGGAGAGATATGAAGGCCAATTCCGATCAACCGAATTCCCCGGCGACAGTGGGTTTTGTTTCCAGTCTTATTTCAGCCGTAACTGAAATATTAGCCCACAGCAGGTTTAAAAAGTGCGAAGTAAACCAGGCCAGGTCTACCGGCCACCTCCTGATCTTTTACTCCTTCATCGGCCTGGCTATTACCACCGGTTTAGCTGTATTCTACCTGTATATATTGGGCCATCCTTCACCTTATCCACTGTTAAGTCCCTTAAAAATAATCGGCAATCTAAGCGCCATCGCGCTTTTTATCGGCGTTATCCTGGTGATCAGCAACCGGCTTAATACCGGGGACAAAGCCGGGCCCGGCACTTATTTTGACTGGTTATTCATCGGAGTGGTAAGTGTGGTCGGGCTGTCAGGGATTTTTTCTGAACTAACCCGGCTGGTCGGCATTGCCGTCTTAGCCTACCCCATCTATTTCATCCACTTAGTCTCTGTCTTCTTCCTCTTCTTTTATGCCCCTTATTCCAAACTGGCCCACATGCTGTACCGAACCACGGCTATGGTCTATTCAAAGGCCACACAGCGGGAACAGTAGTAGTCAGTCATCTCCTGGTCGCAAAGCCGGCCGAAGAAATATCGTATCTTCTCAATAACTCGGGGCAAGCCGGTGCTTCAGAAACCAGGTTTCTTCAAGAAACCTGGTTTCTACCCGGAAGTACTCCCGCCTCGGTGAGGATACCGATTGTTTCCCCTTTCTTGCGAACCGGGAGGGCGTCTTGTTGAGCGCAAGGAATTTTTAATTGACAAACTCAAGATAGTTTGGTATATTTAAACGTAAGCGTTCAGGTGTCAGGTATCAGCAGTCAGGTTAACCGTGATTCGTGTCCGTTTACCGTGTCCGTATAAGGAGCTATAGTGTTTAAGAAAAAGATTTTGGGGTTGGCTATCCTTTGGAGTTCAGGC
>JASEGY010000235.1 GCA_030019105.1 bacterium
CTCATATTGGCCCTGGAATAGCAAAGAGCATCATTGAATATCGCCAAACACACGGTAAGTTTCAAGCAATTGAAGAAATAACCAGGGTAAAGAGAATTGGACAGAAGACCTTTGAGAAGATTAAAGGGAGAATAACCGTCGGGACTATTCCATCTCATACAGATATGGGTAAATCAGTTTCAGGGAGCAAGACTGAGGTAGTCGGCTCTATTACAGTAAAGGAAAGTAAAACTTTCGATAAAAAGGTTAATTTAAACACTGCCACTTTAGAAGAGATTGAATCCTTACCTAAAATTGGACCTGCAATAGCGAAAAGGATTATTGAATATCGGGATACTCATGGTGGGTTTAAATCAATTGAAGAAATCATAGAAGTAAAAGGTATTGGAGAAAAGACTTTTGAGAAGATAAAAGGGCTGATAACTGTGGGGAAATAGGGGAAAATAGTCCTGCGGTGATATGTCAAGAAAAAAATGAGCCAATGGGCACAAATAGGGCGTTGAAAGGGTTAAGCAATTTTAAAATTTATATCAAATAGCGATTCAAGTTCCTTAACAATTTAGAGGAGACATATCCCCTCTCGATCAAATTGTAAGAAGAAGTAAGAAAAGGGGACGTTGGTGTAGAAAGCAATTTACTCCTACCTGTTATTTGTTTTCTACACCAACGTCCCCCATATTCCCTTGATGCTTCCCTTAACTTTTTTGACCATCTGAAAAAAGCGATTCCATTCAAAGGTTTTCCCCTATATTAAGCTGGTCACACTATCGGACATTGACCAAGGTTGAGCACAAGAACGATGTTGACTGTGACGCTCTGCGTCACATCTTTATGACGCAGAGCGTCCTGAATGGGGGGTTCCCACGCAGAGCGTGGGAACCAGAGCTAAACCAGAGCTAAGACTTTATCCTGTGAATCTGCGAAAATCTGCGTCCCATTACTTGATTGCACAGAGTGCGAATTATTGAGTCAGAAGGGAATAAGGAGAATTCAATATGAAATCAAGACTATTACTCGGTTTAGACATAGGTTCAGTCAGCCTGAATACCGTGGTAATGAATGCTGACAGGGAAATCCTGGAAGAACATTATACCAGGCTGAAGGGACAGCCATTACAGACAGTAATTAGTGTTCTCACCGATCTATTCAGCCGGATTGCGCCGGAAAGAATAGCCCGGGTATCTGTAACCGGTTCCGGGGGGAAATTAGTGGCCGAGTTGCTGGGAGGAGAATTTGTCAATGAAGTCGTGGCCCAGACACGGGCGGTTAAGGAATTTCACCCTGAGGTGCGCACGGCTATTGAAATAGGTGGAGAAGATGCCAAGCTCTTAATCCTGAACCACAACCCGGAAGCCTCCGGGACACTCCTGGAAGACTTTGCTATGAATACTCAGTGCGCGGCCGGGACCGGTTCGTTTTTAGACCAACAGGCCAGCCGGCTGGGGCTTTCTATTGAGGAATTCGGCCAATTGTCTTTAAAATCCGAGCATCCGCCCAGGATAGCCGGCCGATGTAGTGTTTTTGCCAAGTCGGATATGATCCATTTGCAGCAGATCGCTACCCCGGATTACGACATTGTGGCCGGCCTTTGCTATGCCATGGCCAGGAATTTCAAGTCCAACATTGGCAAAGGAAAGTCCTTTAATCGCCCTATTTCCTTTCAGGGGGGAGTCGCCGCTAATGTCGGGATGATCCGGGCCTTTAAGGCTATTCTGGAACTGGATTCGCAGGAGTTGATTATTCCAACTCACTACGCCTCGATGGGGGCCATTGGCGCTGTTTTGACCGGCCTTGATACAGAAGTCAGAAGTCAGGAGTCAGGAGTCAGGAGTCAGGAGTCAGGAGTCAGAGGTCGGAAGTCAGAACTGAGCTTAGACCGGCTGACTAATTACGCCGGCTCCCACTCCGGGAGACAGAAGACCTTAGCGCCGTTATCGAACAGAAATCAGGAGTCAGAAGTCAGAAGTCAGAAGTCAGAAGTCAGAAGTCAGCGGTTAGAAATCCGCAATCCGAAATCCGCAATCCGAAATCGGAACAATCCGCAATCCGCAATCCGCAATCCGCAATCGGAACAATCCGCAATCCGCAATCCCGGGTACCCACGAAGTGGGTGCGCAATCGAAGGCTATCTGGGCATTGACATTGGTTCCTTAAGTACTAACTTAGTTGTCATTGACCAGGAGGAGAAGGTAATTGCCTGGCGATATCTAATGACGGCCGGCCGGCCGATAGAGGCGGTAAGGAAAGGGCTGGACGAGATCGGTCAAGAGGTGGGCGGCCGGGTAAATATTCTGGGCGTGGGCACGACCGGTTCCGGCCGGTATATGATCGGGGACCTGGTCGGGGCGGATGTGGTTCGCAATGAAATTACGGCACAGGCTACGGCCGCCGTTAATATCGACCCCACGGTTGACACCATCTTTGAAATCGGAGGACAGGATTCTAAATACATCCGTCTTGCTCAAGGGGCGGTAGTTGATTTTGAAATGAACAAGGTCTGTGCCGCCGGCACGGGTTCCTTTTTAGAAGAACAGTCAGAAAAGCTGAATATTAACATTGTTAAGGAATTTGGTGAAACCGCCCTCAGGGCCTCCTCACCTGATTTATTGGGCGACCGCTGCACTGTCTTTATTGAATCGGATTTGGTGGCCCATCAGCAGCAGGGTTCAAGCAAGGATAATTTAGCGGCCGGGCTGGCCTATTCTATTGTCTATAATTATCTCAACCGGGTAGTAGGCACTAAATCAGTGGGCGAGCATATCTTCTTTCAGGGTGGAGTAGCTTCCAACCAGGCCGTAGTGGCGGCCTTTGAAAAGGTGACCGGCAAAAAGATAACCGTACCGCCCTACCACAATGTTACCGGGGCGATGGGGGCCGCTATCTTGGCTAAGGAAGAAAGCAATGGTCAGGCAAGTAATTTTAAAGGATTTGATCTGAGTAAACGTCAGTATAAAGTCAATTCCTTTGCATGCAAGAGTTGCGATAATGTCTGTGATGTGATGAAGGTGGAAATTGAAGGAGAAAAACCCCTCTTTTATGGAACCAGATGCGAGAAGTATGAGCAGGACAGGAAGAAGAAGAAAGAGAATAATCTGCCTGATCTTTTTAAGGAGCGGGAGGAGTACCTGCTGGACGGGTATAAGGCCGGGGAAAAAGGTGCGTCTGAAACTGATGTTCCGAACAGAAACCAGGTTTCTAAAGAAGGCGCTCTCAAGATTGGTATTCCGAGGGTACTTAATTTTTACGAGCTATTCCCCTACTGGAATGCCTTTTTCAGTCAATTGGGTCTTGAAGTGGTCCTGTCAGGACCGACCAAACAAAACCAGATTCATCAATCAGTGGAGGTTGTGACGGCTGAGACATGTTTTCCCATCAAGGTCGTTCATGGTCATATATTGAGTCTGATCGAAGCGGGGGTAGATTACATCTTCCTGCCCAGCGTCCTTAACATGGCTAAAACAAATCCGGCTCTGGAACAGAATTATGCCTGCCCTTATGTTCAGGCAGCGCCTTATATCGTTAAATCAGCAATAGACGTAGACGCCAAAGGAATAGAGATGCTCACCCCTAATATCTCTTTTCAAAACGGGAACAGATACCTGTCTAAAGAGCTGGTTAAACTTGGCCGGCAAATAAATAAATCTCCTAAAGAAATTAAGGCGGCTATGGCCGTTGCGGAGGCAGCCCAGGGGAAATTTTATCGACGGCTCACCAATCGGGGCAGAGAAATATTAGCCTCTCTTGACCCAAACCAGCCGGCAGCGGTTCTTATCAGTCGTCCTTACAATGGTTGTGATCCGGGCCTTAACCTTGAAATCCCGAAGAAATTAAGGGATATGGGAGTATTGGCTATTCCCATGGATTTTTTGCCCCTGGAGGAAGTGGATGTTTCCGATGATTTCCCAAATATGTATTGGAAGTACGGACAAAAGATAATAAGCGCCGCCGGCTTTATCAGCTCGCACCCCTTTCTTAATGCCATTTATCTGACTAACTTCGGCTGCGGCCCTGATTCCTTTATCCTCCATTTTTGCCGGGAGAAGATGAATGGCCGGCCATATCTTCAACTGGAGGTTGATGAACACAGTGCTGATGCCGGGGCTATTACCAGGTGTGAAGCCTTCTTTGACAGCCTTAAAGGAAAAAGGAAACCAGCCGGCGATAAGAAGAGAAAAGCCGCCACTGGCGTGTCTACGGCATCACCAAAGAATAGAACCCTTTATCTGTCTTTGATGTCGGATCATGCTTACAGTCTGGCGGCCGCCTTTAGGGCCTGCGGTGTCCCGGCTGAGACACTGCCGGAATCAGATGACCTCACCCTGGAATACGGCAAAAAATATACCTCCGGCAAGGAATGTTTTCCTTGTGTGGTCACTACGGGTGATATTTTGAAAAAGCTTAAAGAGAAGGGTTTTGTCCCGGCCAATTCAGCCTTTTTTATGCCCTCGGCTGATGGGCCATGCCGGTTTGGACAATACAGCCGGCTTCACCGCATAATCCTGGATGATTTGGGTTATGAAGACATCCCCATTCTTTCCCCGGATTCTAAAGATTCTTATTCCCTGTTAGGCGAAAATGGGAATAAATTCCGGAGACGGGCCTGGCAGGGAATAGCGGCGACTGATATCCTCGAAAAAATATCCCGACAGACACGGCCTTACGAGGTAAACTCGGGAGAAACTAATAAAGTCTATCAGGGTTATTTAACTCAAATGGCAGCCGCTATTGAAAGCGGAAACGGTAAAATTTTTGAGGTAATGGAGGAGGCATCTGAAGCCTTTTCTCAGATAAAGACCGATCGCAAGGCCGGCCGGCCTATTATTGGCGTGATAGGAGAAATCTATACCCGGGCTAATCGGTTCAGTAATGCTGATGTAATCAGGAAGATCGAGGGATTAGGGGGAGAAGTCTGGTTTGACCCTATTTCTGAATGGTTTTACTATGTCAATTATGGGGTCAAAGAAAGCGCTTTTAGAGAAAGAAGATACCTCGATTTTTTAAAGATATACTTGAAGGATAAGATTCAAAAGTATGATGAAGACCGCTTAACAAAGCACTTTAAGCAATTCGGCCCTCATTTTGAAGAACCGGGGATTGCTGAAGTCATTGGCCATACTGCTCCCTATCTTTCTCCTTCTATTAAGGGAGGAGAAATGGTGCCCAGCATTGGCAAGGCCATAGATTTCATCCATCGAGGCGCATCCGGGATCGTTAACTGTATCCCCTTCACCTGTATGCCCGGGAACGTGGTTACGGCTATTTCCAGGCGTATTCGGGAGGACTTTGGGAATATCCCCTGGCTCAATATAGCCTACGATGGCCAGGAAGAAAGCCGGGCGGATAACAGACTGGAGGCCTTTATGTATCAGGCTAAGCAGTTTCGAGTTTAAAATTTTTACTTGACTTGCCCACTTCGGTAAGCTATAATCAAAAGTAAGTGGTAAGCGTTCAGGGGTCAGGTGTCAGGCAAGACCAGAGAAAGCCTTGTTCATCGTTTCGGCCACTATAGCGCCGAAGAAACCAGGTTTCTTGAAGAAACCTGGTTTCTGGAGAGTTACAATGGCCGAAACGATGATCAACGCCCTCGAAACTCGAAACTTAAAATATGGCCGTGCTAGACGGGGAGTTAGCGGTGCCCTGAACCTGCAATCCGCTATAGCAGGGTTGAATTCCTACCCGAGGTTTTTATTTCTTTAGAGGCCGGCCAGGGTAAGCGGTGTAGATAATTGGGTCCTGCGCAATCTCAGGTTGCCCAACCCCGTCAGGTCCGAGAGGAAGCAGCGGTAAGTAACTCTGGGATGTGTCGCAGGGGTGCCTAATTGGAGCCGGCTGCCCTGGTATCGCCTAAGGAACTGGAATCGAAGGTAGGTGCACGGCCAGTAGTACTTTCGGCGATGTTCATCGTTTCGGCCATTTAAAAATAGGAAGTAAGAAATGGGAAATAG
>JASEGY010000236.1 GCA_030019105.1 bacterium
ACTACAACACCCAATTCGGTCAAGCACTATTGGCCGAAACGATGGACAAGGCCGAAGATACGATCCTCCCGTATCTCCTCAATAGCTCAAGTAAAAGCTTGACAACATTCAAGAATTTGTTATACTTGAAAAAGCTAAGGTGGCCAGTGGCGTTACCGATAGAGAAAGCAGAGCCGTTAGAAAAAGGGTGGAACCATTATGAATAAAATCTTAAGTTCGTTTATAAAAATCAGAATCGACAATAAAATTCTATATATTCGAAAAGATGCAGCTTCTGAATTAATGAATAAGGGTATTACAAATTTAGAAGAACTTATCAAAAATTCCACGGATAAAAAGATATTCCAGGGAAGAGGTGAAACTATATCCCTTCCAATTAAGGAAGGTGGAAATGGTTCCCGTATGGTGATAAGACATTATCACCATGGGGGAATCCTTAGAAAACTTACCGGAGATATATATCCCGGAATAAATTCCAGGCCTTTTAATGAATTAGTAGTGAGTGAATTAGCAAGAAGGAAAGGAGTGAATACCCCTGAGGTGCTGGCTATTATTATAAAAACATATTGGGGGTTTTTTTACAGAGCGGATATTATCACAAAAGAGGTGGAAAATAGTATTAATGCTTATGATTACTTTAAATCTCTTAATTCCGCAAATAGGGGGAATACGGTATCCAGGATCAAGATTATTAAAGAGATGGCAGACGCCATAAAGAAGATGCACGATGTTGGAATTTATCATCGGGATTTAAATTTTAAAAATATTTTAATTCAGCAGATAGAAGGCAGGATAAATATTTTTATTTTGGATTTAGATAGAGGGTATATTAAAGAAAATTTATCTAATCGAAAGAGAAAAAGAAATTTATTGCGTTTAAATCGTTCGGTTGATAAACTGGGAAAAGATAGTCCCTTAGTATTAAAGAGAGATAAATTAGTTTTTTTTGAACAATATTATCGCCTCGGGTCTTAGTTTCTGGTTTCGGGTATGGGTTGCAACTCGAAACTTTAAACTCGAAACTGCTCAGCCCTCATTTGGAACACAGATTGCACGTATCGCCCCGGTTTTGGGATAGACATTAAGCCACCACCAATTTCCGGCGCTCACGATTGAACTCATCTCATCTTTCCCGCTCCTCTGCTCCCGCGCCTCTATTCTCTCTCCATTGTAGAAGTGCAGGTAGGATCAAAAGGGCCGAGATTAAGGTGGAGCCTATACCCAGCAGGGCCAGGGAACCCATGGAATTAAGGCCGCGATATTTAGCCAGTAAAAGGGCGGAAAAGCCGATCATAGTCGTCAGAGAGGCAGCCGTAACAGCCCGGCCGGTTCGTATTACACTTAACATAATAGAGCCGGCCCCTTCTTCCATGTACCGGTGGTAAATGTGAACACCGGAATCCACTCCGATGCCAAGGATCATTGGCAGGACAATAAGGTTCATAAAATTTAACTTAAGGCCCAGAAGGTTCATCAGGCCGAGCATAAAGACAATGCCGGTCAAGAGGGGACTTAAGGTAAGTAAGGCCGCCGTAAGATTCCTAAAATCAAGCCAGAGGACAAGGAGAACGACCAGCAGGGTCAGGGCAAAGGCCCGGGTTCCGTCCCGCTTAATCATATCCATCATATCGGAGAAAATAATGGCCTTGCCGGTTGAGGTTGCTTCTCGACCATCTTCAAGCTTGATTGACCTGACGGCCCCGGCAAAGTGCCTGGCATTTAACTTATTCCAGAGATTGGTCTTAGGGTAAATATAAGATAGATACCCTTTGCTCGCCGGGTCCAGACCAAGGTATTCCCGGCTAATGATAACCGGAAGCTCCTTTGCCCCTATCTGAGTTACCTCAACCTTCTCTCTAAGATCATTGACAAATTCCAAATCTTTGTCATCTAATAAATCCAGTCGATCGTCTTCCAGGGTATGCCCGATGTCCTTAATTAACTTAAGCCGTTCCACCTGCTTAGGCGGAATAAAAGGGGCCAGAGAGCTGAAGTGGTCGATCAGATTGGCCTTGTTCTTTTTTAACCCGGCTACCTTTTTCTCAAGGAGCCTGATTTCCTCTAAGGTGTCCGAGTAAGCAGCAGAGGGATGGAGGGAGATGTTAAAGCGATCCATGATCTTATCGGCCAGCAAGATAGAGGGGCCGCCTTCCACCTCCAGGTTTCTGGAGTTATAATCAAAACCGGTCTGCATAGCCGGATAACCAAGACCAATGAGGGCAAGTGTCCCTACGATCAGGACCAAAGGATAGAGCTTAAACCGGGGAGAAAAAGACCGTGGGGTAAATATCCGTCTGGCTGAATTGACGCTTGTATCTTTAAGTCCTATCTTGCCTTTCACCTTTTCAGTTGCGATAATCAAGGCAGGCAGAAAAAAATACATCGAGATAAAGGCAAAGATGATACCCAGGCCGGCGATGACCCCAAATTGAGAAAACCCCTTGAAATCGGTGATGGTCAGGGCAAAAAAGGCACAAGCGGTAGTAATGGCCGAAGTTAAAGAGGCTTCCCCTGTTTCAGCCACGCCAATACGGATGCACTCATGCAGATCGTGTCCGGAAGCCCTTTCCTCCAGAAAGCGTGAGACAAAATGAATCCCGAAATCAATCCCCAGCCCCATCAGGATGGACATCAAAAAGGCGGTAATTAGATTCAATTCGCCTATGGCCAGATACGCCGCGCCGAAGGTGAAACTCAAGCTGACAAGTAAAGACATGCCCAATAAGAAGGTAAGCATTAAATTGCGAAGGAGAAAGAGGAGAGAGAGGATAATTCCGCAAAGGGCAAGGACCGAGGTGAGATTGAGATCATCAATGATGGCTAATTTTCCCTCCAGAGATATCATATAATCACCGGAGAGTCCTACCTTGACTCCAGGTCCGAATCGAGCCGGATTGACTTCGTTAATAACCTTTCTTACCTGTTCCGCTAATTTTTTGGTCGAAGTGTGATCAGTTACCGGAACAATGGGCTTGGTAAGCAAGACAATCATCCGGTGGTCTTTACTCTCAAAATAGCCGTCTGAAGCGCTTTGAAGGTCCAGCTTGGTTTCATACTTTTCTACTAAATCATCAAAGGTTATTTCATCGCTTTCCCCGGTTAAAGGTATATAAAAAGGGTTAGCCTCCCGGCCATTAAGCTCTATCTTTCTGGTCAGCCTCCGGTTAATCTCCCGAAGGTCCTCTTCTTCCACATAGAGAAGGGCATGGCGCTTAAAGAATTCCGTTACTTCCGGGCCGTATCGATAGGTAACGTATCCTATGCCGGGCAGGGTTTCAAGTCTTGAGGCAATTTCGTCTGCCAGGGGCCTGACCTTAGTGGTGTCATCTGCTTCAATCACCACGATAAGATAACCCATCCCCCCGGCCATTTTAGTTATGCGTTTGGCGTCCTGCACACTTCTGAGGTTAACCGGAAGGAGATCAATGTAATCTGTTTTGAGAGGCAGGTGTTTAATGAGGTAGATATTGATCCCGGTTAATATAATGGTCAGGAAGAGGATATAGAGGTAGTATCGACAAATAACCCTGGCTAAAATGGAAAGAACTTTACTTCTCATCCGAATCCTTCTTGTCTTTATCCTGGACATGTATCTTATGCAGGTCCTTTATTACCCGGATGAGATCGTCAAATGTCCTCTTTTTTAAAAATTCATCATATTGCTTTTGGTAGTCATCAACGAGACTTGCGTTATCGATAAGGATATCGTAAGCCTTCCAGCCGTCATTATACCGGGTAAGTCGATAGTCAATATGGATCTCCCGTTGGTTCTTGTAGATGATCGTAGTGGGCACAGTTGCCCCCTCATCCGCTACCAGCGCCTGCCCATAGGTGATTTCAATATCTTTAAAGTACCTTTGTGCGCCACTAATAGAGAAGGCCGCCAGAACCTCGGTGTAATATTTCAAATATTCTTTTCTTTGCTTCTCTGATGCCCCTTTCCAATATTTACCTAAGGAGAGACGGCATTGTTTTTCAGGGTCCATGAAGCTCAGAAAACGATCGTGGTCTTTAAGTCGAATAGTCGCAATCAGCTTCCTGATGGTTGTCGTGGGATCGTCTATTGATTTCAGATTGCGGATTGCAGATTGCGGAGAGGTGTCGGGCGCAGAAGTATCAGGTGTAACTGAAACAAGGGTGGTGTCTGTTACTGTGGTGTCAGCCGTAGTAGAAGACATTATGCGGAATGCGGAATGCGGAACTGTATCAGATGTAACAGGTTGTGGGGATGTGTCAGGCATGGTGGTATCTGCCGCGATGGTATCCGCGGTCGTGGTGTCAGCCACGACGGTGACTGAAGTAGTGCAATACCAGATTGCGGATTGCGGATTGCGGATTGCGGATTGGGTATCCGCTATTTTGACACAGGTTGTTCCGTTTGGAAGATTGATCAGTTCTCCTTTAGAGGATGATCCCACTTTCAATGGATCCGATTGCAGATTGCTGATGGCGGGAACAGAAATCCGAAATCCGAAATCCGAAATCGGAAATGGAGAGGCACTCCATCCCCTTTCAGCGGCTAAAATCGAACTAAGCATACAAGCGATTACACCTAAGGTCTTACATTTTTTGTTCATTGTCTAACACTCCTTCTTTAGAAATTGGTGAGTTGATTAGTGAGCAGAACTGGAGGTGGATTTTTCAATGGCACTTCACTGAAGAGCTATTGCTGCCTTGAGCGCTCCCTGGACAGCCTTCCAATCCCGGTTAGATAGACACCCCAAGTGTCCAACTATGTCACGGCGATCTATCGTAATCGTAACTACTCAGCCACGAATGAACACGAATATACACGAATAAAAACCAACACCTAAACTTAGCCGATGAGGCGAATAGAACACGGATTGTACGGATGAGACGGATAGACACGGATAATAAAAATCAGTGAAAATCCGTTGAATCCGTGTCATCCGTGTTCTATAGTGGTTAAGAAAAAGATTTTGGGGTTGGCTATCCTTTGAAGTTCAGGCTTTAGCCTTTCATAACTAATGAAATCCTAAAGGATTAACTCCGAAAGCTACATAGCCTATCTTGAATTCGCTTACCCCAAAATATTTATCTTAAGAGCTATATAAAAATTCGTGATAATTCGTGTTCATTCGTGGTTAATAAGGAGGCTGTGTAGTTACTCGTAATCAAATAAGCCCGGAAGGCGCTTTGACGATGTAATCCTGCCAATTGATCTTGTAAGATATGATCACTATCAGTAAAGGAGGCCGTGATATTGCCGGTAATTAAACCAAGTATAACATCCGGACGTATCCTCTTCAAATCTATTGGTGTATCTGGTTGTAAGTTGTAGGTTGTAAGTTAACCGGCACACCAGCGAACCTACAACTTATAACTTACAACAGATACCCATTAAATTTGAAGAGGATACATCCGGACGTTGTGTATGATAAGTAGTAGTTGAGAGTACCACTGCTGGTCGACGTTTAACCACTACTGCTCCAGGGAAGTCTACCACTACTACACTGCCAGGCTGGGGAGTTACAGTTGCCAATCGTTCCATTCTGCATCCACCTCATTATTCCAGGGAGACCGATCAGCACAAACACCTGCAATAGCTCGCTTGACCTCTAAATTATCCAGGTCGCCCCCTGCAGATCGCCCATCTAAAGTCATCTTCAATATGCGCGCACCTATCTCTGCTGGTTTTACGCCAGCGTTAGCAGCAATTGTGGTCAATATTCCAAACTCTCGGCTTGGTAAATTAACCTCCAAAACCGGCATTTGGTCTACCTCCATAGTTTAGCATTTGAGTGAGGTTCAGGGTTCAGGGTTCAAGGTTCGAAGAACGCAAGGCGAACAACTGTGTATCTGTAACCTGGAACCCTGCTGAAACTACCCAGGAACTTCCGCCGACGTGTACTAGCAGTCTGTCGGAGAGAAAATCTATCTGTGCGCAATTTTGTAGTGGTCG
>JASEGY010000237.1:0-3029 GCA_030019105.1 bacterium
AGGAACTGGGTAACGATATTGAATGCACCCTGAAGGGGTGCGGTAATAGGCAGACATGCCGCGCCCCTTCAGGGCGCATCTGGTTGTTGAATAGTAAAATAGTAAGGAGAGATAAAATGATTGATCGATATACCCGACCCCGGATGAAGGCCTTATGGTCGGAAGAAAACAAGTGGGCTAAAACCTTAGAAATCGAAATCCTCGCCTGTGAAGCCCAGGCTGAGTTGGGAGATATACCGGCTGAGGCGGTCAAAGTCATAAAAGAAAAGGCTGCCTTTGATCTTAAGCGGATTGAGGAAATCGAGCGGGAGACCCGGCATGATGTCATCGCCTTCCTGACTAATGTGGCGGAGAATATTGGCCCTGAGTCCCGGTATATTCACCTGGGACTTACTTCTTCTGATGTGGGGGATACATGCCTGTTTTTAAGGACAAAAGAAGCCGGCGAATTGATCCTGAAAGATTTAAAAAAATTAATGAATGTCCTGGCCGGTCTGGCCGGGCAATACAAAGATACGGTTATGATCGGCCGAACCCATGGGGTGCATGCTGAGCCGCTCACCTTTGGGCTTAAGATAGCCCTCTGGTGGGATGAATGCCGGCGGGATTTGATCCGGCTGGAAGAGGCGATCAAAACTATCTCAGTGGGTAAGCTCTCCGGGGCAGTGGGCACCTTTGTTCACCTTGCCCCTTACGTAGAAAAGTATGTCTGTGAAAAGTTGGGACTCACCCCGGCGCCGGTATCCACTCAGATTTTACAAAGAGACCGCCTGGCCCATTTTATGACTACCCTGGCTATCCTGGGTGGTTCTCTGGAAAAGTTTGCTACCGAGATCAGAAACCTGCAGCGGACAGAAATTAGAGAAGTAGAAGAGGGATTTAGGGCCGGGCAGAAGGGCTCGTCCGCCATGCCCCACAAGCGCAATCCGATCACGGCGGAACGGGTCTCAGGATTGAGCCGGGTATTGAGGGGCAATTGCCTGGCGGCCTTAGAAGATATGGCCCTCTGGCACGAGAGAGATATCAGTCATTCCTCAGTAGAACGGGTCATCATCCCTGATTCCACTATCCTTATTGATTATATGCTGGACAAATTCACGACTATTATGGAAAACCTGTTGGTTTATCCGGATCGAATGAAGCAGAATCTGGAGGCCACCCGGGGGCTGCTCTTTTCTCAACGGGTCTTGCTTGAATTAGCTAAAAAGGGACTTTCACGGGAGGATGCCTACCGGCTGGTGCAGCGAAACGCCATGCGGGTCTGGGCAGGAGAGAAAGATTTTCAATCACTGCTCCTGGAAGACAAAGATATTTCAAGCTGGATGACTCAGGAAGAAATCTCGGCCTGCTTTGATCTGGGGTATTACATGAGAAATATCGAATTAATCCTTAACCGGGTGGGGATACCGGCATAGCTGTAGTGTTTCAGTATCAGGCAGGATGCAGCAAAAATATTATTTCTTGACAAATACCTTCTGAGATTGTATAATATTTTAATTGGTCGGTGTCTGGTGTTTGGTGCTTAACCTAACTATGGCCTTGATCATCGTCTCGGCCGTTGTGACCCTTCAGGGCCTTGTTCATCTTTTCGGCCACTATAGCGCCGAAGAAACCTGGTTTCTGGAGAGTTACAATGGCCGAAACGATGAACAAGGCCGTAACCACTCTCTCGTTCAGTAGTTCATTAGTGCTGTGATACTTGATTTCTACGATAAGGGAACAGAAGATATTTACAATGGTGTCAATTCGAAAGAGGGGAGGAAGACTCTGCCGGTTGAATTGAGACGGCTGGCCTTACGCAAATTCTATTTTCTGGATAATGCGGTAAATCTTGAAGATTTAAGAATGCCGCCTGGAAATTACCTGGAGGCATTGTGTTATGATCCTCAAGGGCAACACTCTATCAGGATTAATGACCGGTACCGCATTTGTTTCGTCTGGACGAAAAAAGGCCCAGCACGGGTTGAAATCATAGACTATCATTGAATAAGGGGTGATGTTTATCGTTTCGGCCAGTGAGACTTGCAACCTTACCTTCCCCAAAGCTTCAAGCTTTCGGGAAGGTCGCTATTGGCCGAAACGATGAACAAGGCCAAATAAGGATATATGTTATGAGAATACCAACCAACCGTCCACCTATTCACCCTGGAGAAATTTTGCTGGAAGAATTTATGAAACCATATAGTCTGACGCAAACAGAAATAGCTCGAAGAATAGGTGTTTCTTGTAAACATATCAATGAGGTCGTAAACGGCAGAAGAGGTATTGATCCGGATATGGCTTTGCGTCTATCACGCTTGTTTGGGACATCTCTGGAACTATGGCTGAATGGTCAAACAGCCTTGGATGTATGGCACGCTATACATGGAGAAAATGCTTGTAAATTAAAAGCAATTGAGCCAGTAACTACACTCGCTCAAGTGGGTTCACCGGGGTAAAAATCGACGCCCCCTGAATCAAAACTGCTGCTGTAATGCAGGGCAATTACATCAAAATTTGATCTGTGCAATTGTCTCTCGCAAAGGCGCAAAGGCGCAAAGGACGCTAAGGAAAGATAAATAGTGACTATCGGAGATTGGAGTCTGTCATTTTACCTTCCCGAAAGCTTGAAGCTTTCGGGAAGGTAAGGTTGCAAGTCTCACTGGCCGAGCCGAATAAATAATTATGTTCTCTGCGAACTTTGCGCCTTTGCGCCTTTGCGAGAGATAATAATTATTTTGATGCGATTGCCCTGTGCTGTAATGGCATATCTGCTCAGGTGGATAGACTGAAGGTGGAAGGCTTTTAGGGACTGACTTCTCATAAGCGGCGAGCATAAAATTGAACTTCAGTCTTCAGCCTATCCACCTGAAATTCGCGATTAACCCGTGAGTGGCCGAAACGTATCCTCTTCAAAAGTCATGGTAGAACCCGTTCAGGTTGTCAGGTTCAGAGGTTCAAGGTTCAAGGTTCAAGGTTAGAGAGAGCTTAAGGTGACCAACCCTGGAACCGTGAACCCTGAACTTTGAACCCTTTGGCTCTTACCCTTA
>JASEGY010000237.1:4900-5917 GCA_030019105.1 bacterium
CTACATAGCCTATCTTGAATTCGCTTACCCCAAAATATTTATCTTAAGAGCTATAGATTTGAAATGAATTATCTCTGTGCCTCTGTGCCTCTGTGTCTCTGTGCCTCTGTGGCAGCATTTGGCCTGAGTAGTTACGAAACCCGAAACTTAAAGAGCAGGAGGTAAAAAATGATTGGGAAAAAAGTCCGGTTGGAAAGGATAGTGAATCGGGAATCACAGAAGACCGTCATTATCCCTATGGACCATGGAACAACTTTGGGGCCGATAAAAGGTCTTGCTG
Source organism: bacterium (assembly GCA_030019105.1). Classification (GTDB taxonomy): domain Bacteria; phylum UBA9089; class JASEGY01; order JASEGY01; family JASEGY01; genus JASEGY01. The sequence continues at coordinate 5,181 of JASEGY010000237.1, forward strand.
ACATGCGGAAGATCGTCAATTTGATCGTTGAGGGAGGGGCCAATGCCATTATCCTTCACAAGGGGATAGTTGCTTCAGGCCACCGGGAAAGCGGAAAGGACATCGGACTTATTACGCATCTCTCAGCCAGCACTTCGTTAGGAGTTGATCCGGATGCAAAGGTTTGTGTCTGTACCGTCAAAGAGGCTATTCAACTTGGAGCAGATGCCGTATCCATCCATGTAAATCTTGGGGCCAAAACAGAAGGCCGGATGCTTCGTGATTTAGGAGCAGTCTCCAAAGAATGCTTTGAATGGGGGATGCCTCTCATTGCTATGATGTATGCCCGGGGGGCGAAAATTGAGAGTCAATTTGATGTTAAGTATGTCAAACATGCCGCCCGCGTCGGGGCTGAACTTGGAGCAGATATGGTTAAGGTCAATTATACCGGCTCACCAGAGACCTTCCGGGAAGTAGTTGAAGGAACGCATGTGCCGGTGGTTATCGCGGGGGGTGAAAAGGTGGAGAGCGAGCAGGACCTCTTTGAGATGGTCAAAGGGGCATTGGAAGCGGGAGCAGCCGGGGTCTCGATCGGAAGAAATGCCTTTCAGCATAAGCACCCGGATAAGATAGTCAGGGCAATAAGTCGTATGGTGCATACCGGATGCAGCATTGAAGAGGCAAAAAAGCTGCTTCAGTAATAAGTATAGTATTTAAGAAAAAGATTTTGGGGTTCGTTATCCTTTGGACTTTAGGCT
>JASEGY010000238.1 GCA_030019105.1 bacterium
CCGCAATCGTAACATTCTCGCGGACAACGCAAATGTTGCGGGGTAATAGTATAGTACAATCACCGTATCTTGAGGCAGCTTGCTCGTGCAAAGAACAGCAGAGTGTTTTGGTCTGAATTCTCTTGCCTTTCGATATACCTCATCTCTATCTTTACTGTGCCATAGCATCCTGCCACTTTTAACCTTAAGTCCTTCCTCTGTTTCTGGATCTTCAAGCAGAATCCACTCCGAATCAAATTTTTCTTGAATCTCTGCCAAAGAGACGGTCTCACTCATTATAAAAACCTCCTTCTTTAACTGAATTTGTTGACCTTGATCTTATATCAGTATAACATCATCTGGGGCTGTCGTCAATCAAAAAAAGGGCAACGGAATAAAATCCGCTGCCCTTTTTTGTCTTTCTGGAAAAGAAACCAGGTTTCTTTAAGAAACCTGGTTTCTATGGTGTTTAGTTGCTCTGTTATCTCAACCTTCCGCAGGTTCGAAACCTGCGGAAGATTGGTAGTTGTCATCAAGAATAGCCGCTTACTTCAGCACGACCATCTTGCGGGTTGCCGTTACATCACCGGCTCTTAACTGGTAGAGATAGACCCCGGAAGCAACTTCATTGCCGTTAGAGTCCTTGCCATCCCAGTAAGCTGCCCGGACTTTGTTGGTATAAGTTCCGGCGGCAAGTTTGCCCAGATCAAGGCTCCTGACCAGTTCACCGCTCATGCTGTAAATCTTGATGGCGACATTGGTCTCATCAGCCAGGGCAAAAGGTATCCAGGCCGCAGGATTGAGCGGGTTAGGATAGCTCTGGCCCAGGAAGGTCTTGAACGGAACCGTAGCCGCGACACCCAGGTTAATGGCTGTCTCTAAGAGGGCCTTCATCTCTAAGACCACCGGGGTTTGTGGCCCGGCATTCAGGGCATCTAACACGGCCCGGTAGCCTTCCACATGGAGGGCATGATCCACACCGGTTAAACCAGCCAGAGTCGGAGCAGGATAGACGCCATCGATGTTGGTATGGGTCTTGCCCCAGTTGAGGCCAACGATGAGCACATCGGCTGCCTCAACCTTGCCATTACCATCAGCATCAGCATAGGTAGCGCTTCTGGCAGTTGTGCCGACAGCTCCCCACCAGGTTACCCGCTTGAGTTTGGCCTGGTCTTCCCAGTCAACCTTAACGGGATAGCGCTGCGCACCCTTTGTTCCCCAATATTGACCGATCGGCAGGACATCGGCGGCATCAACATCACCGTCGTTGTCCGTATCACCCGGCCAGAGGGACTCTGTGGCGGTCGGACAGAAGTTGCCCTGGAGCTCGACTGTATCAGGGCCGGCGTTACCAGCCACATCGCTCAGGATGGTATAGAAGGAAGTGTCGCTACCATAGTTCATCGCAATGGTGTCTCCGACGGTTACCGCCGTAGAGGCATCATCGATCCAGATCTTTAGGATGGCATTGCCAATCCACTCGGTCTCGACCGTGCCCCACCTATGTCTGGTCATCGCTGCCTGGGTGTAATCAAAGACAGCCAGAGCCGTATCAATATTGATACGGGTTACGGTCGGGGAATAGGTCCCGATCTCTTTCAGATCGACCATAGGCTCATTGAAGCGGATAAGGACATAGTCCTGCTTACCGGAATCTTTATCCTCGCCCCGGGTGCCCCGTCCGGTATTCTGATTCTGATCAGCGTTGCCACTGAGTAAACAACTGCTTGATCCATCGTAAGCCACGGCCTCAATAATCTTTGGCGGCCGGCAGTCATAGTCACCAAAGGTGCCTGTGATCTGTCGGGCTACGCAGAAGGCCAGAGAATCACCATTTGAGCTGGCAAAGGATTGAGCGGTTGTCTGATTGGCTGCCCGGGCATAATCACCGACTTTGATAATAGTATCGGAAGTGTTGCCGGAAAAGGTAACACGTAAGACTGTCGTGTCAGATCTCCAGGCAAGTGTATCGGTGGTCTCCCAGGTATGAGTTGTGCCTAGCCCATCTTTATCGGTATTAATCGGGATGCTGGCATTTAAGCGCTGGGTAAGGGTAAGAACGTTAGCCGCTGTCAGCGTACCCGAATTGATGTTGATGCCTCCTACGGAACTTGCCATGGTGGTGTTAAAGGTAATATCCAGATAGTCACCCTTCTGCTGCTCATCGCAATTATCTCGATCAGCATTAGCCACAATGCTCAGGATACAGGGGGTTTGCTGCAGCAGTATCTGACCGTTGGGAGAGGAAGGATCATTACCGATCGGGCTGTTAGATTCATTATACTTCGTAAGTGTCGGAGCGGCAACCGCAGCGCCGGTGTCAGAAAGGACACAACTAATGTTGCTGAAGCTCAACCGGCTGACCACTGTGCCGGACGGGTTGGCCCCTGAAAGGACTTTAAACCTGACCCTGGCAATGGGATATTCACGGAATATTCTTCCGGTAACGACACCATACATTGGTATCCCACCAGAGCTTTTATCTGCCTCTTGAACTACAGAGATAGAGACCTTGCCGGCCTCTTCATCTACTACCCAGTGAAGGATAGGATGAAATACCCCGGTGGCGGTAGGCGAATCAAGCAGATCACCCAATTCCACCGAAACCACGTCAGTAATGCTTGACTGGGTATAATCAATGTCAAAGGCAATACCAAAGAGGTTGCGTGTGTCGGTTGCGTCAACTGTCCCTGGATTGGCCATACCTGCGATACCATCTAAGTAGACATAGAAGTCGGCATATCCCCCCGGGGTGGTGGTGATGGACTGGATAGCTCTTATATCAGCAGCAGCGCTGGGCACATTATCAGATAAATAAAGGGTGCCGGAATCATTGATAGATGCCGTATCTACTACCGTAACCTGAATAGTATCCAACCGGCTGATATTGATGCCGTCATAGACCCGCAATCCGAAGGTGTATGTTCCGGTATCACCAAGTGCATTCGGGGCCATAAAACGGAGATTCTGGGAGTAGGTGTCGGAGGTTCCTTCCGCCGGGGAATAGTTTTCGGCAGCCTGAGCCAGGGCATCTAAGACATAACCGTTGCTACTATTGGCAGTAGAAGGCTGGCTGATTATGTTCCAGCGATACCAGAGTCGATCCGAGTTCGGATCATTTGAGCCGGCGCCATCGAGCATGACATACTGACCCATATAGACGGTTTTTACTTCCTGGGTCTTGTTGTCGTCTATGTCAGCCGTAGGCGGAGTATTGAAATTGGCCAGGGCATTTCCGCCTGAGCCGCCATTTCCGACCCAGCCGGCGGTGTCAGTGGCGTTTCTCCAGTACTGAACATAGTCAGTAACCGTATCGCCCCGATCATAGAAGCCGGTGGTGGCCCCGCTCAGGCCGTTTTCATAGCCATCGGCCTTAGAGGGATCATAAGGGCCGTCGACGCCATAACCGGTGCCGGACTTGGAGATGCCCCACCAGTTGTCTATGGCGGAAATAAGGGTGGTGTTGGTCACATCTTCTTTTTCTATACCATAATCACGGTTGTCCCAGATAGCGCACTGGGTTACTGATATAGTGGCGGCCTCATAGCCTTTGCCGATATAGACACCGGTGTTATTCCGGCTGATGTAGCTGTCTGTTACTGAGACTGTCGCATTAGCCGCCTTGATATATACGCCGTTATCAGCATATTTAACGGTGGCATCCGTGAGAGTCACAGTAGAACCGGCTTGGGCAATGATTCCCTTCCAGTTGCCGCAGGAGCCGTCAGAGAATCCGTTGGCATTGGAATCACGGCCATCGGTCACGTCGTCCTTATAGGAGGTGAAAAGGACGGTGTTGCCCAGCCAGTCGCTGCTGGTGACTACCTTGGCTCCACCAGTGGTCAAGGTTCCGTTAACATAAAGGGAGAGATCATCCCCGGCCTTGATGACCTGACCCGGCCGGATAGTTAGGGTAACACCAGTATTGACGGTTAGATCCTCGCTGTCAAAGATATAAGGGACTACGGTTCCGTCCATCGTTGTATCTACCGAGATGAGAGTATTCAAACGAACCGCATCGTGGGTGTTGGTCAAATAGCCTTCGGTTTCAGTGGACTTATTGTAGGTATTACTATTGATGGTCCATCCACCGATACCATCATTGTTGGCATCAGCGCCCACAAAGCCGGACAGCTCAATCGGCCAGTTATGATCGTAGATATAGTTGTTCCGGATAACCGGTGTGGAACCATCTGCACTCACGGAGTTGGAATAGATACCACCGTACATGCCATATTTATAGTAGTCCACTCCGCCGGAACCGTTCTCAAATTTCTGGCTGGAAGGATAGGCCTCATCCGGGAATCCGCCCCACTTGTAAACGGTATCTACTGTACCGTCATTGCCGTGGTCAAAACGAACCCAGGCGTCGTGTTCCGTGTCTTCATAAACCAGCGGGCCTTTCTCATCATATACCGTGGCCAGCAGGGAATCAGGCACAGGGGCCGTGTGAAGATGTTGTTGGCTGTCATACCTACCGTTTTGGTAAATGGTACAACCGGTAACGGTCAGGATAGTAGCATTGGCATTCTGCTTAGTATCACCGGCGTTCTTGATACCCCAATTCCAGTTGCCATAAATATTGGAGTTAGTTACATTGACTGAGCCGGCTGAAGTAGCCAGCCGGACACCATCTATCCGGTTATAGCGGGAGGTTGATTTATCTAAGGTAAAAGTTGCATCAGGGATAACTCCCTTGACCAGGATACCATAGCCGAAGCTGTACTGGAGGGTGATATTATCGATGACCGGTTCAGAAGAGTCAACCACGATCATGCCGGTGGCTAACTCATCCAGGCCGCCAATCTCGGTTTTGCCCTGCTGATCGGCATCATCACCGTATAGTCCACCATACTCAAGGGTGGCATAGCGGATGGTTCCAGCAGAACCGGACTCAAAAGAGATCGAGCGCCAGTCTCCCCGACCAGGCAGAGAAGTGCTCTGGCCTTTGGAGGTAAAGGTGATCTTCTTGGTAGATGTACCGACTGCGGTCAGGGTGGCGCCGGACTTAACATCGATTCCAAGCTGATAGGCCAGTCTGGACTTGTTATCCGGCACAAAGACCACCGTAACACCCGGCTCAATGGTCAGGGTTCTGCCTGAGACAACTTTAATTCCGCCCTCAACGATGTAGGGGCTGCCTTTTTCTTTCCAGGTAGCCGGAACATTGTGTTGAAGGGAAGTGGCGCCAACCACTCCATCCTGCACGTGGTAGCTGGGGGCATTAGGATACTGGTCATCCCAGACACGGTTCACGTAGGTTCCACTGGTTACCACAATGGGATGTGTGCCTGCGGTGTAACCCAGGCTGGGGTCCTCATCGGCCTCAATCTTGGCAGATAGCTTGGCAGCAGAATCCCGATAGAAAAAGGTAACTGAGTTGGAGCCGCTGGGAATAGTCACCGAACTGACATTCTTAAAGCCATCTGTTGTCCCGTTAGTAGAAAACTCCGCGGTTCCGGTCGAATTGGAACTAAGTTTAATTACTATCGGCGCTCCGGCAGCTTCCGGTTTACCGTACTTGTCCTGGACCTGGATAGTAATTGAATCGGAAATCATATTGGTTGCTACTGCCTGCATCTTCGTGGTAAAGACGATCTTGCTTATAGTCGCCTCAGCCACTCCAGCGCCAACCGCCAACATAAAAACTGTTAGTAGAGCGACTAATACGCTTCCCCATCTTGTTTTCGCTCTCTTCATACTCTTCATAATAATTGAACCTCCTTTTTGATTTTTTCGTCGTTCCCCCCCTCATTTTTAACCGCCTGACAATGCATCTTCCCCGGTGGTTTAATAAGGGTATTGTGACGAACTCTTCTCTCTTCCCTGTTTTTTGACAGCCTCTTTTTAAATAGCCTCAGCCGTAAGCTTGCGGCCTTGTTCATCGTTTCGGCCACTTACGAGCTTTTTTGTAGTTGCAGAGCTTGCTCTGC
>JASEGY010000239.1 GCA_030019105.1 bacterium
GATGGCCCAAAATAGGATGAAGTTCCTGGAAAAACTCACTGCTTCTCATCCATCCCACCAATGAATTTCAGATTAAAGGCATCTGCCTCTTTTTCGTCAACAATAACCTTCTTTATTCTGGGGAGGATTTCCTCCATTGCTTCAATATAAAGCCGTGTAGCAGTTACATCTTTTGCGTTACGGTATTCGGCCAATTGATGCAGAAATCTATCCGCCTCACCCCGGGCATAATTCACCCTTTCTTCTTGATAGGCGCCGGCTTCACTTAACAACTTCTGGGCCTGGCCCCTTGCTTCCGGGATGATATCGTTTCTGTAACCCTGGGCTTCATTGATAATTCTATTCCTGTCCTCCCTGGCGCTGGCCACATCTTTAAAGGCCCATTCTGCTTGAGACGGAGGAGCAACCTCCTGTAAATGAACCGCCAATATCTGTATGCCGCAGCCGTAGTCACGGTCAAGGGCTTGTTGGACATCTTTCTTCACCCTCTCCTGAATAGACAGTTTTTCTGTAGTCAAGATTTCATCTATACTCCTGGTGGCAATGGTCTGGGTAAGGGCTGCCTCAGCGGCCTTGCGAACTAAGGAATGAGGATCAAGCGCCGCAAATAAGAAATCAGCCGGGGATTTGATCATATATTGGATCATAAGCCCCAAATTTATTATATTCTCATCTCCTGTTAAAAATTGCCTTTTGTCATCATCAATTGATATCCCAATATATTCAAGACTTATTCGCTTGATTTCCTTAACCTTTGGTTTATCCACCCGTTCAATAGGATAAGGCAGATGATAATGAATCCCTGGCGGGACATTATCAGAGATTATCCGACCGAATCTTGTGACCACACCCAGCTCGTTTGATTCTACAATATAGATTCCGGACAATAGATAGAGTATAACCACCGCTAAGGCACTCCAACCGGCCACCTTTTTCATATCCTTAAAGGTAACTTTAAGGTCGCTTATTTCCTGATAAGATTCTCTGTCCATACTCCGTGCCTCCGTGTCTCCGTGGTGAATATTATTTTCCAGTTCCTTTATTTAACAACTCCAACAGCTCAGATTCAGACGAAAGGATAACCGTGGTTTTCTTATCCAGGAACTTTTTGTAAGATTCCAGGGTGCGCACTAACTTATAAAACTGGGGATCCTGGTTGAATGCCCCGGCATAAATCTTGATGGCCTCTCTATCTCCTTCACCCTTAACCCGCTCTGCTTCCTGGTATGCCTCCGAGAGAATCCTTCTCTTTTCTTTATCTGTCTCTGCTTTGATCTTTATGGCCTCTTCCTTGCCTTCGGCTCTATATTTCCTGGCCATTCGGTCTCGTTCGGCGATCATCCGGCCAAAAACACTCTGTTTGTTTTGTTCAGGAAAATTAAGCCGCCTTATTCTGACACTGACCAGGTGAATCCCATAATCCTTCTCTGCCACCGCCTGGCACCGCTCAGTTACTCTATCAGAGGCCTCACTAATTCCCTTCTTCTGCCCTGGCTCAATTGAAAACAAGCTGGACAAATCTTCTTTCCCCAGGGCTACGCCTACTTCAGAGGCAATAATGTCAGCCAGCCTGATTTCAGCCCTCTCTTTATCGTTCACTGTCTCCAGAAATCTCTGGGGATCTTTTATTCGCCAGCAGACAAAGGTGTCCACAATGACATTCTTTTTATCCTTGGTTAAGAACTCTGAGGGCCTGGGTTCATAAACTATTAACCTCTTCTCAAAGAAAAGCGCCGAATGGATGGGGACAGGTAGTTTCCAATTAAGCCCGGCCTCAGTAATAACCTTTACCGGCCTGCCGAATTGAGTCACAACAGCCGTTTTTGTCTCATCAACTACAAAGAATATATCATTGACAAGTAATAAAAGAATAACCGCCAGTCCAAACAAATAAGCCTTTTTTCCCATTTCCACCCTCCTCGTATGATATAGAGTTCACCACGGAGACACAGAGACACAGAGAAAAATCAGAGAACAAATCTCTTGATTCCGTCTTTCAAAACAGGCACATTGAAATTTACAATAAAGCCTATTCGTATCCTCTTCAAATTTAATGGGGATCTGTTGTAAGTTGTAAGTTGTAGGTTCGCTGGTGTGACGGTTAACTTACAACTTGCAACTTACAACCTACAACCAGATACACCAATAGATTTGAAGAGGATACGCCTATTCTAACCCCGGATAATCTCAGATAGGTTAACAACTGTGCCTCGTGAATCGGCGCTATTGTATCAACTACTTTGAGTTCAAGGACAACCTTTTCTTCAACTACAATATCCATTCGATATCCACAATCAAGCTTGATGCCTTTGTATGCAAGGGGAAGAGACTTTTGTCGTTCAAATTTCAGACCACGCAAATGAAGTTCGTGGCAAAGGCACTCTTCATAGGCTGATTCCAATAGCCCAGCTCCCAAATGCCTATGAACTTCTATTGCTGCCCCAATTATCTGCCCTGTAAGTTTTTCTTCTAAAATCATTTCTCCGTGTCTCCGTGGTGTAACTACCATCCTTCGTCAATCTCTGTTTTTTCTTCCTCATCTGAATGAAAAAGCGGCATTTTTTGACCGGACATTAGCCGCTGTATTCCCCCGGCTTGATTTAAAAACCAGATATCTTAGCGCGGCCTCTGGCCGCAACCAAACCAATTTTGGATTGCAGATTGCGGATTATGGAACGCTGAAATTGGAAATTGGAAATTAGGAAAAGCGTGAAAGCCTAATTTCTAATTTCCAATTTCAATTCGCAATCGTAACATTCTCGCGGACAACGCAAATGTTGCGGGGTAATAGTATATTTAGAACCCTCTTTTTTAGAGCTGACAATAAACTTGTCTACCCCGGACAAAGCCTCTTCCATTGTCTCAAAATACATCCTGAGCTCGGTTACCTCCTTAGAATCTTTATGACCGGAACGTATAGCTAAGAATTTAGTTGCCTCTCCCCGGGCCCGGTTTGCCTTTTCTTCCCGGTAAGCCTCAGCCTCGATGACCATTTTTCGTGCCTGACCTGCTGCTTCAGGAAGAAGCTCATTTTGATAACCCAGGGCTTGATTTATCATTCTATCTTTATCCTCCCTGGCGCTGGCCACATCACGGAAAGCCCCCACTACCTCTAACGGAGGATGCACATCTTGCAATCTTACGGTTTTGATCAACATCCCGGCCTGATATTTATCTAATTCTTTCTGAAGGATGATCTTCATCTTTTCTTCAACTTGAGACCGTTTCTCAGTTAAGATGTCATCCATCCGGCCATGACCGGCGATTTCTCTAATAGCAAATTCGGCAGTGGCTTTTAGAAGCAGCGACGGGTTTACCGCCCGGAATAAGAATTCCCTGGCCGATTTTATCTTATATTGAACGACCATATTCAGATCAATAATATTTTCGTCACCAGTTAATATCAGGGCTTCCTTTATATCTTTTGTATAACTACCTCTCCTGTGCCGACTTCCCCAGAGATATTCCTTCTCTTCTGATTTTACCGGTTCTTCTTTAAGCTCGTAAGGTTGCAGGCCGGATTTAACTGAAGTTTCAGGGGCAATTAAAGTCTTTTTCCAAACCAAGTCAGGTTCTTCCTCTTTTGTCTTAGACCTGAATCCGATTTCTATCCGCTCCACCCTTTCCTTGTTTACCCTGATTAACTTTTCTATGGGATAAGGCCAATGATACCCTGGTCCCGGGTTAATTTCATCACCCTTTAATTTACCAAATCTCAGCAGTATCCCGACCTCATCGGGCTTGATCACATACCATCCTGAGAGGATATAACCACCTGCGCCGGCAAGGGAAACCAGTAAAATTATCCCCCTGATATTATCCTGCAAAAAAATACGGCATCTCTCTAAATCTAATTCAGGTTTCACCCGGTCTGAAAGTGTGTTAAGGATCGCCTCTACACGCTTGCCAAAGGTGGTGTCTCTCAGGAGCTTAAGGACAGCATCCAATTCTAATGCCTGTCCGGCAAATATAGCCTTACCTGTGCTGACTAACACCTCCACTCCTGCCTCAACAATCAAAAGGGCAATAACCACAGCCGCGACTTTATCCAGCTCCAGGCCGATCATTTGACCTGTCACTCCCACCATAACCGCTATAGAGGAATACATGTCCACCTTAGAATGGAACCCATCGGCTTTCAGGCTTAAGGAAGATGTTTCCGTGCCGACATGGATCTTGTATTTGGCCAGGAAATAAGAGATCATTATACATACCAGGGTGCCCAATAATACGATAGGAACATTCTGGAGCTCTTGTGGAGGGGTTTCGATTACCCTGTAAAAGACATTATAGGCGGTCCCAAAGATGGCCAGAGTAATGATCACGCCCATTATGCCTTCTACCGGACCGATTTTCTTTGAGACGCGGTCGGAAAGTGTTAAGCTCAGCAGGACTAAAAAGGAGACAAATATATCCGAGGCAGAATGAAGGGCATCAGCCAATAAGGCGATACTGCCCGAAATGTCCGCCAGGACAATCTTAATGATGACCAGTAATATATTTACCCCGATTGAAACATAGACGGCTGTGTATCTTCTATCCATTTTTTACCTCTGCCTTATACTATTACTCCACAACATTTGCGTTACCTGCGAGAATGTTCAGACCTCGTGCTTTCATATCTGGAATAAGGGCAATTTCTGGACAGTCTTGATTGACAATAAGCAAGCATAGTATACAGATTTATAATAAAATAGTCTAATGATTAGGGATTGACGGATGCGGCTGTCCAATTATTACACAACTTCCTGTGGCCAAAAGGCTTATTGTCGATTTGGTGAGGGCAAAACACGAGGTCTGATGTTACGATTTCGGTAATCGTTCACACCACCAAGACACTAAGGCACCAAGATTAATCAATCAGAGGGCAAAAGGCAGTGAGCAGAGGTAGGGGGCAGATTTACCTGCCTGCTGCTTACTGCCTACTGCTTTCTGTCCCCTTTGTGTCTTTGTGTCTTAGTGGTGAATGGTTACAAGTTGGTTTGGTTGCGGCTTCGCCGCGCTATGTCGGATAAGTTCCATTACTTAGAAACTATCTCAATCAAAAGCATAGACATCGGAAGGTGTTAGCGATTACCCCAACCAAAAGAGTCGCTCAACTCTAATAAGCTTTCTACGCCTAATTCAACTTGACCGCGCATTGTTATGGCTGCAGTGTAGGACCCGACCTATCTTTGATTGAGTTTTGATTGAGATAGTTACTTAATCACGGCTAACTTGCCGGTCTTAGTCTCGTTTTCGGTCTTAATTATGTAGACATAAACTCCGCTGGCTACCAGCCGGCCGGCATCATTCCTTCCATTCCAGGGTATAATGGACTGGGTTTTTCGGACCAGTAGTTAAGATACATTACTTTTACTTTTTTACTTTTTTATCCGAGGATTTTCCCCGCATGGCCGAAACGATGAACATCGCCGTTAAATCTTCATTTAGCCACCACTACGAAGAAAGGGATAAGGAATGTAATTCAGCCATGTGCTCTTCAATATGTTTATTCATTTGATGATTAACAAATTCCGCGGCTACCCGGATACCGTTCTTTATGGCCTTAGCTGAGGAACTGCCGTGACAAATGATGTACACCCCATTTACTCCTAAAAGTGGCGCTCCACCATACTCCGAGTAATCAACATGCCGTTTGAAATTGTTAAAAGCCGGTTTGGAAAGAAATGCCCCTAATTTAAGGAGCCAGTTTCGAGATAATTCCATCCGGAGTTGTTTTAAAATCATCTCAGCTAAGCTTTCGCCAAATTTTAAAACAACATTACCGGTAAACCCGTCACAGACAATAACATCAACCTTGCCATTGACAATATCTCTTCCTTCAGCATTACCAATAAAATTCAGGCCGGATTTTTCCAGAAGCTTAAAAGACTTGAAAGTAAGCTCATTTCCCTTACTTGCTTCTTCA
>JASEGY010000023.1:0-3094 GCA_030019105.1 bacterium
GACCACCAGGATGAAATAGAACAAGAGATTATGGAAAATAGAATAGAAAATGTAGTAGAGAAGTACGGCTTGCAGATGGATAGAGACGGGAGATTAATCCCCAGGGAGAGATAGTATAGAACTGAGGAGTAATTTTATCCGAGAACGTTCAAATCATACGAGGAGGTAAAGATAATGAAGGGAACCGGATTTTTAAAGGGAGGAGTAGTTTTCTTATTTGCTCTGACTCTGGGAGTCAGCGCAGAAGGGGCGGATAGTTACAAGCAGGCCGGGACAGCTTCGGCTGCCTTTCTCAAGACAAGTGTAGGGGTGAGGGCGGCCGGTATGGGGGGATCATATTGTGGAGTCCCGTCTGATCTGGCCACTATTTACCTTAATCCGGCCGGACTGGCCGGCTTGAACCGTCCGGAGGTTGAAGGGACAATGCACGAACGCTTTGTAGACATAAAACAAGGATCATTAGCCCTGGCGCTTCCCTGGAGTGAGAGAACCCTTGGATTAGCGCTTATTTATTCTAATTCAGGAGATATTGATGGATATGATGTGAATGAAAACCCAACAGGCACGTTTGATGCCACCAATTATGCCCTGGCAGCTTCCCTGGCCAGGAAAATGATGAGTAATCTTTCCTGTGGGGTAAGTCTGAAAATGATCAATCAGAAGATCAAGGATGACGCGGCTAATCTGGGATTTAGCCTTGATCTGGGAGGATTGTATCAGACCAGTATAGACGGCCTTTCCCTGGGATTTTCCCTCCAGAACCTGGGCAATAAGATAGAATTTTATGAGGAAGAGGATGATCTTCCTCTGAGTTTCCGGGTAGGAGGGGCTTATCATCAGGGGGCCTTGACCCTGGTGTCTGATCTGGTGAAGGTTAAAGACAGCGCTGTTTCCTTAAGGCTGGGCGGAGAATATTGGTTTAAAGAGATGGTTGCTGTGCGGGGCGGCTACCACCTGGAGGAGGGAATAGACCAGACTGGATTGACTTTTGGTCTTGGGGCTAATTTGATCCAACAGGACTATCTATTCCAATTTGATTATGCCTATATCCCTTACGATGATCTGGATGATGTTCATCGGTTCTCAGCCAGGATAAGGTTCTAAGGCATGCTTTGAAATATTTAGCTGAAAGAGAGGAGGATACTTAAATGGACCGCTTAGATAGGATGGAGAAGATGATAGAAGAAAATATCAAAGGAATGAGAGAACTGCAGGAAGCCCAAAAAAGAACGGATGAACAATTACGGAAGACGGATGAGGAGATACGGAAGACGGATGAGGAGATACGGAAGACCAGTGAGGAGATACGGAAGGTTAATAAGTCAGTGGCAGGCATAAGTGATGGCTTTGGAAGAATGACTGAAGGTTTTGCGATTGTTTCAATAGAAGAAGTATTTAAAAACCTGGGGATATATATTAATACGACTCTTCCACGAGCGAAAAGGAGAAAAAATGGAGAGTCATTAGAGTTAGATTTACTTAACCTGGCTAAAAGTGAGGGTGATAAAAAAGAGTTAGTAATCGTAGCAGAAGTAAAAACATATCTTCGGACGGAAGATATCGATAATCTTATACAAGATATTTTAAAGTTTTATGAATTTTTTGAGGAGTATAGAGCCAGGGAGTTAATAGGGGTAATAGCCTTTATGAATTATGCCAAGGGAGCCAAGGAATATGCCGAGAAAAACGGCTTCTATCTTCTTTCTTGCTCAGAGGATTTAATGAAATTAGCCAATAAAGAAGGGTTTAAGCCAAAGCTGTGGAGGTATAATCAGTAGACATTCGCCAGGGCGATGTCCATCGTTTCGGCCATTTAGCGAATCTCGAATCTCGAATCTCGAATTGCGAATCTATTTTTTTCCGGCCTTGTTCATCGTTTCGGCAATTCACGAACTTTAGGGTGGTGTCTTAACAGCTATCTGGATTTCTGCTTTCGCAGGAATGACAAGGCACTGAGTGTCATTCCCGCGAAAGTGGGAATCCAAAAGACCTACCAAAATGGCCGAAACGATGGACAAGGCCTCGCTCCCGTCTCTTGTGGAAAGAGGGTTGAATTTATCCGAGAGACTTCTTATTTTAAAAGGAGGTTATTTTTCTATGCAAGTTTTAAAAGAGAAAGGAAAGTTGTTTAGGAAGTCGCTGGAGGATCATACTCTGAGCTTAATCTCTCTGATGTGGAGAGGAGGTGGAAGATGAGACACGCTAAGATGGTTGCTCGTTCTCGATTGACAGGAATAGCTGTCCTTGTAGCGCTTTTCCTGGTGGTGAGCTGCTTAGGATGGGTGTTCCCGTCCGGCGCCCTGGCCCAGACGGTTTTTATGGTAAGTCCCCAGACAACGGAGGTATATGTTGGAGATACTTTTACTCTTGACATAGACCTTTCCAATGCCCCCGAATTTGACGCCTTAGGGACATATTTCTCCTTTGACACCAATACCTTAGAGGTAACTGATCTTGCTCAGGGTCCATTTCCTTTAGGCGCCGCTCCCATTAAGTCTGAATATGACAATCAGACGGGCCAGATCAATTATGCTGCTGGTATTTTCTCCGGGACTGCCCAGGGATCCGGAACCGTGCTTACCATTACCTTCAAGGCTAAGGCCCCGGGTAGCTCAGTCATCAGGTTTGATACTACTCCACCCAGAAATACCGAGATACTTAATGGTACCAGCTATGTTCCCTTCACTACCCAGGATGGGACAGTAACGATCTACCCGACTCTTACAGCCGATGCCGGCGTTGATGTCAGTATCTGCGCGGGGGCCTCTGTCCAGATTGGGGGCTTACCAACAGCCTCAGGTGGTACTCCGGATTACAGTTATTCCTGGAGTCCAACAACCGGTCTTAGCAGCTCTACCGTAGCCAATCCAACAGCCACACCAGCCGCCACCACTACTTACACCGTGACCGTGACCGATACCAATGGCCGTCAGGATAGCGATTCGATGACTGTCACCGTTAATCCGAATCCAACAGCCGATGCGGGGACTGATGTCAGCGTTTGCTCCGGAACCTGCACTGCCTTAAGCGGTTCAGCCACGGGTGGAGATGGGCCATATATCTACTCCTGGAGTCCGGACATCGGACTTAGTGA
>JASEGY010000023.1:4167-18538 GCA_030019105.1 bacterium
CCATCAATGAGGCTCCCATAGCCAATGCCGGCTCTGATGTCAGCGTCTGCTCCGGAACCTGCACTGTCCTGACTGGCTCAGCCTCAGGCGGCACTCCAGGATATACCTACTCCTGGACTCCGACCACAGGTCTTAGCAATCCCAACGACTCTACCACCGATGCCTGTCCGACCACAACTACCACCTACACCCTGACTGTAACCGATAACAATGGCTGCACTGATAGTGACCAGGTGGTAGTTACAGTCAATGTGGTAATAGCCAATGCCGGCTCTGATGTCAGCGTCTGCTCCGGAACCTGCACCAGCTTAGCTGGCTCGGCCTCAGGTGGAACTGGACCATACACCTACCTCTGGACACCAAATACCGGCCTGAGTTCTGATACGGCTGCCAATCCACAGGCTTGTCCAACGACAACCACCACCTACACCCTGACCGTAACCGATAACAATGGCTGCACTGACGATGATCAGGTAGTGGTCACAGTTAATGCACCTCCTGTAGCCAATGCCGGTGCTGATGTGGGTGTTTGTTCTGGAACCTGCACCAGCTTAGCTGGCTCGGCCTCAGGTGGAACTGGACCATACACCTACCTCTGGACACCAAATACCGGTCTGAGTTCTAATACGGCTGCCAATCCACAGGCTTGTCCAACGACAACCACCACCTACACCCTGACCGTAACCGATAACAGTGGCTGCACCGATAGTGACCAGGTGGTAGTGACGGTCAATGTGCCCCCAATAGCCAATGCCGGTGCTGATGTAGGTGTTTGTTCTGGAACCTGCACCAACTTAGCTGGCTCGGCCTCAGGTGGAACTGGACCATACACCTACCTCTGGACACCAAATACCGGCCTGAGTTCTGATACGGCTGCCAATCCACAGGCTTGTCCAACGACAACCACCACCTACACCCTGACCGTAACCGACAGCAATGGCTGTACTGACAGTGATCAGGTAGTAGTCACCGTTAATGTAGCGCCGACGGCCAACTTTACAGCCAATCCTACCTCAGGCTATGCCCCCTTGAGTGTTGCCTTTACCAGCACCTCCAGCGGAACTATCACCTCTTACTCCTGGAACTTCGGGGACGGAGGGACGGCTGCTACCCAAAACCCCACTCATAGCTATAATACGGCTGGAAGTTACACCGTGACTTTAACCGCATCCGGCCACTGTGGAACAGATGATGAAATAAAGACGAACTACATAAGTGTCTCAACAGACAGTACCAACCCAACAGTCACTATCACTTCACCCAACAATGGCAATGACACCACTACCTATCAATCCACTATCACCATCGCCGGTTCAGCTTCGGATGCCCATTCCGGCCTTGCCTCTGTGACCATCAATACCGGCCAGGCAAATTCCGGCAGCCTCAGCAACTTCAGTTTTACCGTCTCTCTCTCTCCGGGGGACACTACCTTTGTTGTCACGGCCACTGATAATGCCGGAAACACCGGCACTGATTCTATTACCATTACCTACCTCCCACCGGTAAAGAACATCAGGATAAATGAGGTGGCCTTTAAGGAGACCAATGACTGGATCGAGCTTAAGGTGATGGAAACCGGGAGCTACAACGGTTACCGCATCTATGAGGGGGCCACTGTATTAGCTACTATTCCTAACTGGGGGAGTTTAACGGCTGGTGACTTTATCGTCATCCATGAGGAGAGCGGAACAGATGATACCAATA
This sequence comes from bacterium, assembly GCA_030019105.1. Taxonomy (GTDB): domain Bacteria; phylum UBA9089; class JASEGY01; order JASEGY01; family JASEGY01; genus JASEGY01. The sequence continues at coordinate 5,872 of JASEGY010000023.1, forward strand.
AGGCCGATAATAACCCCGGTTATTGGGATGTCTATGGGACCAACGCTGCTCTGATCGCCACAGATAATATCATCCAGATCAAGATGCCCTCCGGAGATGACAGGAGGGTGGATGTGGTTATCTATTCCAATAACAATGGCGACTTCACCGGCAACCAGACAGAGGCCAATGGGGCTGTTACTGATAGTCAATGGGATACAGGCTCGTCTTTCTCCGGCAGCAAAGACTCTGATGCCTGGACTGACAGTGATAATGTCAGCACCGGGCAATCTATCGGCCGTGATCCCTCTTCAACCGATACCAACTCTCGCGCAGACTGGATGCTCAAGACCCTGTTCACACCAGGGGCAGCCAATATCATCCCCCCGACAGCCAATGCCGGTGGACCTTATTCAGGTAATGAGACCGACACCATTATCCTGAATGCCGGCGCTTCAACCGATAGTGACGGAAATATTACCCTCTATGAGTGGGATGTAGATAACAACGGCACTTACGACATAAGCGCCTCAGACAGTTCTTATGCTTACAGTTGGGCAGACGATTACAGTGGCTCGGTGATCCTCAGGGTGACCGATAATGATGGCCGGACCGATACTGCTTCCGCCTCAGTGACTATCTCTAATCGTGCTCCAGTGGCCTCAGCCGGCGGGCCTTATTCGGGGGGAATTGGCGAGACCATCACCCTTGCCGGGTCAGCGGTTGATTCCAGCCCGCATGATACCTTTACCTACAATTGGGATTTGGATAACAATGGGACTTACGAGACACTAAATACCCAGAACCCATCTACTTCCTGGGATACAGTCGGAATTTACCTCATCACTCTGAAAGTAACCGACGACGATGGCGGAGCAGACACGGATACCACAGAGGTGGTTATTAGCGACAGTATCCCACCGGTGGTTACTATTACTTCACCCAATAACGGCAACGATACCACGACCACCCAGTCGCAGATAACCATCTCCGGCTGGGCCTCAGACACTGGAACCGGGGTAGTTACAGTCTCGATCAATACCGGCGACAGCAATACCGGGGATACGGCTAACTTTAGTTTCCTGGTGACCCTTAACCCGGATACCAACACCTTTATTGTTACAGCCCAGGATGGGGCCGGTAATACCGGGACTGATACCATTAACATCTATTACTATCCTCCCTGTCCTTCGCCGGTAGCTGACTTTACGGCTTCTGATACCTCTGGCTGTGCCCCCTTGAATGTTTGCTTTACCGACTCCTCTACTGGAGATATTACCAGTTGGTCCTGGGACCTGGATGGCGATGGCATTTCCGATACCACTTTCCAGAACCTATGTTACACCTACGATACGCCAGGGACTTACACTGTTAGTTTGACCGTCTCAGACACCTGTGGTTCTGACTCGGAAACCAAAGTGGCCTACCTTGAAGTCTTTCCAGGGCTAATTGAAGAGGGCGGTTCTTTCTACAGCCTGATAGCCACCTTGAAATCCAGGGTCATTGCTAAAAATACAGAGGGTTACATTCCACCAGAGGCAGCCGATACAGCAACAATGAGCCAGGTAGTGAATCTGATCACTTCTGGCATATCTACCTATAATTCCAATACCCTTCAGGCGGCCGCTTGTCTGGCCGCTACTATTGACTATGAGTTAGTGAAGTTTGCTGATACTGAATCCGGCCGGGACCACTATGTCCTCCGTGAAGAGGAATCGGTTAACCGGGGTTGGGGCTCCTATATCTTCAATTCCGATGACTGCTCTAAGGGTGTGATAGAGATACCGCATCCTTTATTTGACATCAATACCCCTGAAGTGGGCAGCCGGGCGTATATCGAGGCCGGGGCCAGGGTCTTTCTTATGGCCGGGTCCCATCGAAATGCCAATGCTGATGGGGAGGCAGATGCGGCCCATAATTCAGCCACCATCTTTGAGACCGTTCATGAGACCATCACTACCGCCACAACTAACAGTATCCAGATACATGGCTTCAGTATCAACAACCATCCGGGCTATCCGGATATTGTCTTAAGCGCCGGTGATGGCAGCGTGCCTTCTCCTCTGGGTCAACTTCGTGACCGTTTGATGGCTAAAGGCTTTAGCGTTGGAGTTTACGATGGAGTTAATTGGTTTGATTTAGGCGCTACTACCAATGTTCAGGGTATCTACACCAGGAGTGTAGGGGGCATCTTTATCCATATCGAACTGGAAAAATTTATCCGTGATGATCCGGCAGAATATGCTAAGGTAGTTTTATCAAGCAAAGAGGTATTTGGATACCCCTTAGCCGACTTCAACGGCGCGCCTACCTCGAGCTGCGTCCCTCTTTCGGTCTGTTTTGCTGATTCCTCTACCGGCGATATTACTTCCTATCTCTGGGACTTCGGTGATGGGAACAACTCCGGTGATTCCAGCCCCTGCCATACCTACAATACCCCGGGGACTTACACCGTTACTCTAACCGTGAACGGGGAGTGCGGAAGCGACTCTGAGGTTAAAAGCGCCTACATCACGGTAGATACCTGTCCGATAGACGTCCGCATAAACGAGGTCGCCTTCAAGGAGACCAACGACTGGATCGAATTCTATATCGGAGGGACATACTTAGGTGGCCTGGGGGTTTACAAAGGAGCCACCCTGGTCAAAGAATTCCCGGACATCAACGCCAGCGCGGGTGACTATGTGGTCTTACACTTTAACGGCAACCCGGCTAATGACGAGAATGATACCACTGGCAAGGGAACCAATGGCTATTGGGATATCTACACCAGCAACTCAGGGCTGACAGGCACGGATGAGGTAGTCAGGGTTCAGAGAAGCGGGACATCCTCAGTTTCACCCACCAACACCCTCGATGCGGTTATCTGGTCCAACAATGACGGCAGATTCACCGGAAACAGTTCAGTAGCTAATGACCTGGTAACGGCCGGACACTGGGATGCCGGATTTGATTTTAATGCGGGAGATTCCGGGGCGGTCGTTAATAGCGATGAGGTCAGTTCTGGGGAATCTATTGGCCGCGATCCCTCCTCAACCGATACCAACTCCAGATCAGACTGGGCACTTAAAACCTTCCAGACACCAGGAGCAGACAACTGCATCCCACCAACAGTCAATGCCATTACTGATGACAATACTATCTGCTCCGGAACCTGTACCACCTTACATGGCGACGCCTCAGGTGACAGTCCATCGTATACCTTCGCCTGGACTTCATCCGCAGGTGATAATATTGCCAATGACTCTAATCCCACTGTCTGCCCGACTGCAACTTGCACTTACACCCTGACCGTGACTGATGACAATGGCTGTACTAATACGGCTCAGGTGACAGTTACAGTTGGTATACCTCCCACAGTCAGCGCGAGCGCTGAGGATGATAGTATCTGCTCCGGAACCTGTACCACCTTACATGGCTCGGCCACGGGTTGCAGTGGGTCATGCACCTACTCCTGGAGTCCGGCCACCGGCCTTTCCAATCCCAATATCACCAATCCTACTGCCTGTCCAACTACCACCACCACTTACACCCTGACCGTAACCGATAACAATGGCTGTACCGGCGATGATCAGGTGGTAGTTACAGTTAATGCGGTTATTGCCGAGGCCGGACCTAATGTCAACGTCTGCTCCGGAGACTGCACCGTCTTAAATGGCTCAGCCACAGGTGGGACGGCGCCATATACCTATTCCTGGAGTCCGACTACCGGGCTTGATCATGCCGACAGTCCAAATTCCAATGCCTGCCCGACTATCACCACTACCTACACCCTGACCGTAACCGATAACAATGGCTGCACTGATCAGGATCAGGTAGTAGTAACAGTTCTTCCTGACTTTGACGGGGATGGGGTCAGTGACCAGTGCGATAATTGTCCGGGATTTCCAAACCCTGGTCAGATTGATAATGACGGAGATGGTGTCGGTGATGTCTGCGATAATTGTCCAATCATTCCCAATCCTGACCAGAGTGACTTTGATTGGGATGGTGTCGGTGGCGTTTGCGATAATTGTCCATCAATTTGGAACCCTGCTCAAAAGGACATAGATGGAAACGGTGTTGGCGACGTTTGCGATGGTTGTCCAAGCATTCCTCCTGATAGTGACGGAGACGGTTTTGGTGATGTTTGCGATAATTGTCCAGGCGACTTTAACCCTGCTCAGAGTGACCTTGACGGGGATGGTATCGGTGACGATTGCGATAATTGTCCAACAACTTATAACCCCCAGCAGATTGACTGGGATTGGGACGGTGTCGGTGATGCTTGCGATAATTGTATTGAAACTCCAAATCCGGATCAGGCAGATTCGGATAATGACGGAATAGGTGATGCCTGTGTCCCACCTCCCGGGATATGGTCGTGCAATCCTGGCGGGGCTGAACAGAATTTCTTCCTCCCGCCGTATCCTGTATTTGTTACAGGCACAGGCCTTGTTGACCCTGATGGAGGCGCGGCGCGAATCTATGTTGTCTTCGCCAAAGCCTGGTGGATGGGAACCGCGTGGACGGATGGGGATGTTTTAGTTGATAGATCATCTAATGGTTTTGAAACCGTCAGTTTGCCTCCTAATCTTCCCCCAACACAAATATGGCCGGCGCGTCTAAATCCACTTATGTATCATGAGTATGATATTATCATTGATACCGATGAAAATGGACAGTGGGACTCAGGTGTTGATTACCTGGATCATCCCACTGATGTCGGGGCATTCATAGACCCACTTTTCTCATCAAATGCCGCAGGCAATATTAAGAATGCCTTTATGCCGGGTGAGAAGGTATATGTGTTCGGGCAATCTCTTCTATACCCCAATACAGAGTATAACTTATATATTGTTCCAAATAAAGATGACTGGAGCACTTCACAGGGATATGATTTAACTGCCGATGAACAATCAGGTGGAACAATAGAAACGGTATCTACAAACATTAGTGGTGATTTTCCACCTATCCTGATATGGTCTTCGGCAGCGCTGGGAGATTATGATATTGTGGGAACAAGAACCTCTGATGATGACGGATATTATGATGCGGCTACCGACACAGTTGATGATTGGATCACTGTTGGTTTCAGCGTATTTCCGCCTCTAATAGCCAAGGCGGGAAGTGATTCGAATATCTGCTCCGGAAGCTGCGCCATCTTAAGCGGCTCGGCCACGGGTGGCAGTGGCAGATATACCTACTCCTGGAGTCCGGCCACCGGCCTTAGTAATGCTGCCGCCCAGAATCCTGAGGCCTGTCCGACGACAACCACCACTTACACCCTAACCGTGACCGATAACAACAGTTGGAGTGATACTGATCAGGTGGTAGTAACGGTCAATGAAGGCCCAACAGCCGAGGCCGGGGCTGATATTAGCGTCTGTCCCGGAGCTTGCACCGTCTTAAATGGGTCCGCCACGGGTGGGACGGCGTCATATATCTATTTCTGGAGTCCGACTACCGGGCTTAGTGATGCCGGCATCCAAAATCCCAATGCCTGTCCGGATACAACCACCACCTACACCCTGACCGTAACCGATAACAATGGCTGTACTGATGATGACCAGGTGGTAGTCACCGTCAAGCTGCCTCCAACAGCCAATGCCGGCTCTGATGTCAGCGTCTGCTCCGGAACCTGTGCTACCTTAAGCGGCTCAGCCACGGGCGGGACAGCGCCATATACCTATTCCTGGAGTCCGACTACCGGGCTTGATCATGCCGACAGTCCAAATCCCAATGCCTGTCCGACGACAACCACCACTTACACCCTGACCGTGACCGATGCCAATGGCTGTACTGGTGCGGATCAGGTGGTGGTTGTAGTTGATGCGGTTATCGCCAATGCCGGGGCTGATGTGGGTGTCATTTCCGGAACCTGTACCGACTTGCAGGGTTTAGCCACGGGTGGGACCGGACCATATACCTACTCCTGGAGTCCGACTACCGGACTTAGTAATGCCGACAGTCCAAATCCCAATGCCTGTCCGATGACAACCACCACTTACACCCTGACCGTAACCGATGCCAATGGCTGTACTGACGAGGATCAGGTATTAGTTGCAGTTGATGAGATTATTGCCAATGCCGGGGCTGATGTCAGCCTCTGTCCCGGAACCTGCGCTGCCTTAAGTGGCTCAGCTACGGGCAAGACGGGACCGTTTACCTACTCCTGGAGTCCGGCCACTGGCCTTAGCGATACCACTGCCGCCAATCCTACGGCCTGTCCAAACATAACCATCACCTACACCCTGACCGCAACTGATGACGGTGGCGAGACCGACGATGATCAGGTGGTAGTCACAGTCAATCTGCCTCCAACAGCCAATGCCGGTTATGATGTCAGCGTCTGTTTCGGAACCTGCGCCGTCTTAAATGGAGCAGCCACGGGTGGGACCGGACCATATACCTACTCCTGGAGTCCGACCGCTGGACTTAGTGATGCCGGTGTCCAAAATCCTGATGCCTGTCCGGACACAACCACTACCTACACCCTGACCGTGACCGATGACAATGGCTGCACTGATACGGCTCAGGTGACAGTTACAGTTAGTATACCTCCCACAGTCAGCGCGAGCGCTGAGGATGATAGCATCTGCTTCGGAACCTGCACCACCTTGCATGGCTCGGCCACGGGTTGCAGTGGGTCATGCACCTACTCCTGGAGTCCGGCCACCGACCTCAGTGATCCCACCACCGCTGATCCTACAGCCTGTCCGGATACAACCACTACCTACACCCTGACCGTGACTGATGACAATGGTTGTACTGCCGATGATCATGTGGTAGTAACAGTTAATGAGATTGTGGCCAATGCCGGGGCTGATATTAGCGTCTGCTCCGGAAGTTGCACTACCTTAAATGGGCAAGCCTCAGGTGGAATCCTACCTTACATCTACTCCTGGAGTCCGGCCACCGGCCTTGATCATTCCGATAGTCCCACTCCCAATGCCTGCCCAACCACCACAACTACCTACACCCTGACCGTAACCGATAACAAGGGCTGTACTGACAGTGATCAGGTGGTAGTCACAGTCAATCTGCCTCCAACAGCCAATGTCGGCTCTGATGTTACCGTCTGCTCCGGAACCTGCACTGCCTTAAGCGGCTCAGCCACGGGTGGGACGGCGCCATATACCTATTCCTGGAGTCCGACTACCGGCCTTGATTATACCGACAGTCCGACTCCTAATGCCTGTCCGGATACAACCACCACCTACACCCTGACCGTGACCGATAACAATGGCTGTCCTGCTGTGGATGAGGTGGTAATTACAGTCAATGAACTTCCAACAGCCAATGCCGGCTCTGATGTTACCGTCTGCTCCGGAACCTGCACTGCCTTAAGCGGCTCAGCCACGGGCGGGACCGGGCCATATACCTACGCCTGGCGTCCGGCCGCCGGTCTTTCCAATCCCAATATCGCCAATCCTACTGCCTGTCCAACTGCAACCACCACCTACACCCTGACCGTGACCGATAACAAGGGCTGTACTGACAGTGATCAGGTGGTAGTCACAGTCAATCTGCCTCCAACAGTCGATGCCGGGGCTGATGTTAGTGTCTGTTTCGGAAGCTGCACCACCTTAACCGGCTCGGTTTCGGGTGGGACTTCACCTTACAGTTGCTCTTGGAACCCGGCCACCGGACTTGATAATCCTAATACCTTCGCTACCAATGCCTGTCCAGATACAACTACTACCTACACCCTGACCGTAACCGATAACAATGGCTGTACTGACACCGATCAGGTAGTAGTAACAGTCAATATGTCTCCAACAGTCGATGCCGGGGCTGATGTTAGTGTCTGTTTCGGAAGCTGCATCACCTTAACCGGCTCGGCCTCGGGTGGGAGTTCACCTTACAGTTACTCCTGGAGCCCGGCCACCGGACTTGACAATCCTAATACCTTCGCTGCCAATGCCTGTCCAGATACAACTACTACCTACACCCTGACCGTGACCGATAACAATGGCTGTCCTGCCGATGATCAGGTGGTGATAACAGTTAATCCTTGCCCATTGGACATCCGGATAAATGAAGTCGCCTTCAAGGAGACCAACGACTGGATCGAATTCTATATCGGAGGGACATACCTGGGGGGCCTAAGAGTCTACAAAGGAGGAACTCTGGTCAAAGAATTTCCGGACATCAATGCCGGCGCGGGTGACTATGCGGTCTTACACTTTAACGGCAGCCCGGCTAATGACGAGAATGATACCACTGGCAAGGGAACCAATGGCTATTGGGACATCTACACCGACAAGTCAGGGCTGACAGGCACGGATGAGGTAGTCAGGGTTCAGAGAAGCGGGACATCCTCAGTTTCAGCTACTAACACCCTCGATGCGGTTATCTGGTCCAACAATGACGGCAGCTTCACTGGAAGCAAGACAATAGCCAATGACCTGGTAACGGCCGGACACTGGGATGTCGGATTTGATTTTAATGCCGGGGATTCCGGAGCCTTCATTGACAGCGATGATGTAACCCCTGGTTTCTCCATCGGGCGAGATATATCATCAACAGATAACAACTCCAGGGCAGATTGGTCCATGGTGAGCCAAACAGGGGGCGGGGCAAACTGTCCCTCCCTGGTAACTGACTTTACGGTTTCTGACACCACTGGTTGCGCCCCACTGCCGGTTGATTTCAACGATTTATCCACCGGCGATGTCCTCTCCTGGCTGTGGGACTTCGGAGATGACACGACCAGCAGCGACTCGAATCCGTCGCATACCTACACTGACTCCGGCACCTACACCGTCTCCCTGACTGTCTCGGATACCTGCGGTTCTGACTCTCAAACCAGAGTGGCCTACATTACGGTTCTCTCAGGATATTCCGGGTCAACCCCGACTCAACTTTTGTGCACCAATAATTGGCTGTGTGTCTATACCGGCGTGACCGCTAATAGTATCGCTGCAACTGATTTCGATTTAGTTGATATTGACCCTGATGATCTTGCCCCGACTGATGTAACTCTCATCAAAGGCTCAGGCAAGACGGCCTTAGCTTACATAAACATTGGCTGGGCAGAGGATTGGAGGTCTTATTGGAATCCGGCTTGGGTAGATGGAGCCGGAAATCCGATTCCCGGCACGGCCCCTGCCTGGTTGTTAGCCAGGGCAGATTGGGAGGGAGAATATTATGTGGATTACACCCACCCTGAGTGGCAGGCCATTGTTTACTCCGCCATTGAGGTAATAGTGGCTAAAGGATTTGACGGCATCTACCTGGATAATGTAGAAGCCGGCTACCAGAAGAGGCAAGAAGTCATTGATGGCGGTGATCCGACCGGTGGGATATATGCCGATCTGACACAGGCCAACATGATCTCCTTTATCAGGGAGATTTCCTGCCGGTATCGAAGCTCTAACTTCTACATCTTCCCTCAAAATGGCCTGGAGGTAGTCACCTCCCTATTGGATATCATTGATGGGGTGGGAGTAGAAGAGACCTATTACCTGGCGACTGATGTGGCTCAGGACCCGGTTGAAACCGCCAACAAGGAATCTATTATGGATACTGTGGCCGCCGCAAACAAACTCGTCCTCACCCTGGATTATGCTGGGCAGCCAGCCAATATTGATAATGCCTATGACAGATCTTCTGCCCGCGGCTATGTCCCTTACGTCTCAGTGGTAGACCTGGATCAAATCGTAATCAATCCTGGCCATGAGCCAGGGTCACTTTATCAGGCCGACTTTAGCGGCATCCCGGCTTCAGGGTGTGCTCTCCTGACTGTCTGTTTCAGCGACTCCTCTACCGGTAATATCACAGGCTGGGCCTGGGACCTTGACGGCGATGGGATATCCGATACCACTGTCCAGACCCCCTGCCGCACTTACGATACGCCCGGGAACTACACTGTTACCCTGGAGGTCAGCGGGACCTGTGGAGGTGATTCTACGACTAAGGCGGCCTATATCCAGATCGCATCTCCTACGGTGGTGGCTGACTTCAGCGGCACACTCACCGCAGATTGTGCCCCACTGACGGTTGATTTCAGCGATTTATCCACCGGCGATGTCCTCTCCTGGCTGTGGGACTTCGGGGATGGCACGACCAGCAGCGACTCGAATCCGTCGCATATCTACACTGACTTCGGCACTTACACCGTCTCCCTGACCGTATCAGACACCTGCGGCGCTGATTCTGAGACCAGAACTATCGATATCCGTCCCTGCGGGAAAGAATGGGAAACTTACAACTATCCTAACCCCTTTAATCCGGTTGACGGAAAAGAAATTACTGCCCCGGATGGGACATTCACTACTGATGGCACGATTATCAAATACACCCTGCCGGAAGATGTAGACGATGAGGTGATTGTCAGCATTTATACCATTGCCGGTGAATTAGCAAAGAAATCCAACTACTCAGGTGATTACCAAAAGGAGGGCGAGCACTACATTGACTGGAACGGCAAAAACGATCACGGCGAGACAGTAGCCAACGGGGTTTATCTCTACCTGCTTGAAGCAGGGCACTATCAGGCCACCCGCAAGATGGCCCTGATAAGGTAAGCACGATTAAATTGTTAAGAATCTGCAGATGAGTAGGGGATAGTACAGCTCGGCGGAAGTTCCCCGCCGGTTTCGAGGGCAGACCTATCTCTGATTCCCACGCTCTGCGTGGGAACCAGACAAAAACATATATATAAGAGGGACGTTGGTGTAGAAAGCAATTTACTCTTACTTGTTATTTGTTTTCTACACCAACGTCCCCCATGTTTCTTTAGCCCGGAGCATTGAGCACTGGAGTCCTTCTGACTCCCTGCTTTATGCTCCGGGCTTCCGTATCTTCTCAATAAATCGGAATTATTTACTTCAGTTTCGAGTTTCTGGTTTCGAGTTGGGAGGAGCGCAGAACCCGAAACTCGAAACCCGAAAAGTGACTGATTAAATAGTTGGCAGCCCCTTAATTTGCCAACCCTCTCCTTCAAGGAGGGATATGTGATAATATCTTCCGGCCTTGGTCTGGATCAGAATCTTGTCATTGGGGGCAAATTCATAGGTGGTGGCTTCGTTGCCTTTAAAGGATTTTTTCTCTAATTGAACCAGGCTGCCCTCCTTATTTACCTGGAAAGAGACCACCTCTTCGATATTGGTGTCCTTTAGATTAATTACATCCCCCTCATCCATGTCCTTGGAGCGATAGAAGACAGACTGATCTTCTCCTTCTCTTTTTTCCGGCCGAACCAGCCACTCTCCGGATGTTGAGGCTTCGATCAGATAATCTCCGTGTTCGCCGGCGCTCTTAATATGAATCACATCGCCGGGACGAACCTTGAAGCTGCTTACGTCATCTCCGGTTGCAATAACCCTGTCGTACTGTTCCAGGCAGCCGATCTTAAAGGCGGCTACGGCACCAGTCTTAATATTGATAAGATTAACTACATCCAGACCGTGCTGAACTTCATCTATGTAATAGTGTGTTTCCTTTGACCTACCTTCTGCTTCTATGATCCAATCTCCCTCCCTTGACACCTCTATCCGATAGCTCTCCTTGCTTCCTTCACCTCTGAGATGAACACCTCCCAGGTGGAGCACATCTTGCGAAGAGAGGGTAATGGTTTCAGCCTCTAAGATACGTCCGAACCCCTGTTTTAAGTTGCCGGAATCATCTATGGTGAGGGTAGTTGTCTCTCCTGTGTCCTGATTGACAAGATTTATTGTTCCTCCTGGGTTAATTTGATATTCGTGTTCCTTCGGGGGACGGAAACCAAAAGAGAAGCTCTCTTGTAGTGAGCCGGAGAGAAATTCAGCCATGGAGGATAGATATCCATCATATTCACCTTGAAGAGTCTTAAGTATTTCAGATAATTTCAAGGTTATTTGCATCTCCAGGTAGGAAAGGGGACTGTTTTCAAAAGGGGAAGCCTGAGGGACAAAATCCTGCTGCTCAATTGGGATTTGAGGATTAAAGTCTGAGACAGGGGAGTCGATTTCTTTATAGAAAAGGTCTTCCTTTTGAGTAAGATAAGACTTAATACTTGTCTGAACCCTTTCCTTCAGAATAGCTTTCTGTCTTTCTTCAAGGGTATAAAAGGGAAGAACCATGTCGCGAGGGTGTTTAGTCGCTCGCTTAGACTGAGCAAGGGAGGCTTCTTTTACATAAGTGGAAATCAAATTTACCATTTTTCTCCTCCTTGAGCTATTACTTGCGATTCCCTTCTAATATTCTTATCGGCAAAAAAAGGGGAAACCTTTATCTAAATATACTGATCGCCGTATCTTCTCAATATTTCGGAGGATAGTAGTGAGAGTTGAGAGTTGAGAGTTGAGAGTTGAGAGTTGAGAGTTGAGAGTTGAGAGAAGAGACCTCTCCAGCTCTCCACTCTCAACAGTTTACCCTGATTTATTGAGATGATACATTCAACGAAGATGACCTCTATGAAAACCTGGACTGGCTGTAGGACGAGGTGGTTAGGTGGAATAGAAGAATAGAAGACGCTTTACGTAGATGCAGGTATGACGGTCATCTGCGAATTAATTATTTCTTTGGCCGTCCTCTTCTCCTTCCTTTTCTTGCAAAATAAGGCATGCAATATTAGTAACACGGTTTCTGAATATTGTCAACTGTTTTTCTGTAATTTATTTGTACTCTCTTGTTATGACAGCGTCTACGTAAACCGTCTTCTATCCCCGGATTACCACGGATAAAATCAGTGTAAATCCGTTAAATCCGTGTCATCCGTGTG
>JASEGY010000240.1 GCA_030019105.1 bacterium
ACATAGCCTATCTTGAATTCGCTTACCCCAAAATATTTATCTTAAGAGCTATAGCCTATAGCATAGCATATCTTACCCTCAATGTCAAAGGATAGCAGATAAAAAATACTTGCAAAATGCGGCAAAATAGATTAAACTGAGGGAGGTATAAAGGCAATACTACAAAAGTCACCCCGACGACTTGTTTTTGGTGATTGGTAGTCTGGTGTCTGGCGGTTACCAGACTACCAGACTACCAGACACCAGATACCTGGCAAAGTGATCTCCGGGCGAGTTTTACGGTATTGCATCTAAAGTATCCTATCATTCTGCAAGTTCAGAAGCCACGTTTCTCCAAGAGACTTAGTTTCTGGGGGCTGAAAACCTATGTTGAATCATCTTACCAAAATTACTATCCCGATAACTGCTTTTCCTCGTGCTATCCCATATCTTTGGCCGGGGACGGTGGTTAGAAAAATCAATTTGCCGAACAAGATCACTATCCTTCGATTAGGGCTTATTCCATTTTTTATTTTGTTTTTTGTAATTAATGGTAATCTTGTGACAAGGTGTTTCGCGGTTGGTCTTCTCGCGGTTATTGCGGCTTCTGATCTTCTGGACGGTTACTTAGCCAGGCGTCGTCATGAAACTACTTTCCTGGGTGAAATTTTAGACCCTATTGCTGATAAATTCCTTATTGTCAGCACTATGTGGGCCTTCCTTTTCAAGCTGGCGGATTTTCCCAGATATGCCTTCTATATTATTGTCTTCCGGGAGGCTTATATGTTTGTGGGACTAATGCTAATCAAGGTCTTAAAAAGAAAGATGATCAAGGTTTCAAGGTTGGGGAGAACAACCAACTGTTTTCAGGTAGGGATGATATTTGGGTGGATTTTGAAATCCTTTATTAAACCTACAGTTATGCTAAATGAAATTATCTTTGTCATTACTGCCGGAACGGTTGTTTTGACTTTAGCTTCAGCCATAGATTACACCCTTTTAGCTTTACAAACCGGTATTCCTGGAAGGAATTGCACCGCAGAGGCGCAGAGGACGCATATAGATGGACCATCAAACAGAGCTCTTTGAGCAGATTCAGCAAACAGGTCAGGGACATATCCTGCGTTTCCGGGAGGAACTTTCTGAGTCGTCCGGAGAACGTCTTGTCTCCCAGATAAAAACGGTAGATTGGACCCTCCTGGCCAAGCTTATTAAGGAGTATGTTAAATCTCCCGGACCAGCCGTTGCTGACAGGAAATTAGAGCCGACAGAGGTCATCACTCTGCCCGGAACAGCGCTGGGAAAGAAAAGAGCTGCTGAAGCGCGTCAGGCTGGGGAGGCCGCCCTGCGCAACGGCAAGGTAGCCTGTTTACTGGTGGCGGGAGGCCAGGCTTCAAGGCTTGGGTATGATGGGCCTAAAGGGGCCTTTAAAGTCGGGCCTGTTAGCGGTAAAAGCCTCTTCCAATTGTATGCGGAGCGCATACTATTTCTTAATCGAAGATACAATATTCAGATTCCCTGGTATATTATGACCAGTGAGACCAATGATGCTCAGACGCGGGATATTTTTGCCCAAAACCAATTCTTTGGCCTGCCTGAAGACAAGGTTGACTTTTTTGAACAGATGATGATCCCGGCCGTAGATTTTAACGGACGGGTGCTTATGCGCGCCAAAGATACTATATTTATGAACCCGGCCGGCAACGGCGTTTGTATCCTGGCCCTCAAAAAAAGCGGCATCCTGAACACGATGAAAGAACAAGGGATTGAACATATCTTCTATTTCCAGGTGGACAATGTTCTGGCAAATATAGCTGATCCGGTTTTTATCGGCTATCATATTTTAGATGAGACCGATGTGTCGACTAAGGTCGTGGCTAAACGCTATCCTGAGGAAAAATTAGGGATTGTGGGAAAGGTTAATGGAAAATTCGGGATAATTGAGTACACTGAATTGTCTGAAGAGCAGATGTATGCCAGGGAAATTGGCGGCTCTCTGCGGTTTGGGTTTGGGACAATCGGCATATATGTCTTCAAGCGGGACTTTCTGGAAAAGGTAAACGAGGACTTTAATCTTCCTTTCCATCTAGCCAGGAAACCTATCCCTTGTCTGGATGAGTCCGGCCAGGAAATCTATCCCGCCAGGCCGGCTCGGCCCGCCAGGCCGGCTCGGCCCACAGAACCAAACGGGATCAAATTCGAGACCTTTATTTTCGACGTCCTGCCCCAGGCCAGGAAGGCTTCGGCGGTAGAGGTGCTCCGGGAAGAGGAATACTTGCCACTTAAGAATAAAGAGGGGGAGAATTCGCCGGCCACAGTAAGAAGAGGCATGATAAGCCTGCATGCCTCGTGGCTGGAAGCCGCGGGGATAAAGGTTCCCAGGGATGAGAATGGTCAGGTGGAAGGAGTGGTTGAAATCAGCCCTGCTTTTGCCCCGGATAGGGAGTCCTTTGTGGAGAAAGTGGATAAAAGTCTTGCCTTCGAGGAAAGGCTCTATATCAAGTGAAGAGGGAAAACTCGCCATGAAAAGTTGGCCGGAATTCGATGATAACGGTGACCTACCACCCGATATTCATCAAGCTATACTCAGCACGGTCATAAATAGTGATTTTGAATAGGTTGTAAGTTCTAGGTTGTAGGTTGTAGAAGTAACTTACAACCTACAACTTACAACTTACAACCAAATTGCCCTGAGTTATTGAGAAGATACAAAATCGCAGATTATGCCCGCGTTGAGTATACCCTGACCGAAGTGATTGATTATTTTGGCAGGGGTTCATCTCAACGTCTTGTTATGGCACGACGTTTAGAGTACATTTACAGTTAGTGCTGACTCCAATACCTACGCAATTACTTCCCTTACTGAGGGTAACTATAATTGGTATGTAAAAGCTGGCACAGGGCAAGATGGAGATACTGTAACTTCTACACAGATTTGGAATATTAGCATAGACAATACACCTCCGGCAGTCTTTGATCTGACCTCGCCAGCGAATAATCATTGCACCAATGTGGCCTCACCGACCTTTTCCTGGCAGGGTAACGGTGATGGTACTGGCTGTGGCATAGCCTGGTATGATCTTTATGTTGGTGAAGCCCTGAGAAAAACAGTCTCCGGAACCACTACCTCCACTACCTGGAACATCTCTTCTTTAGGCGAGGGAACTCACACCTGGTACTGGTATGTGGTGGCCAGGGATACTGCCACCAATAGCACCACTTCAACCAGCACCTTTAATATCAGCTACGACAATGCTGCCCCGGCGGTCTTTAATCTCACCTCGCCAGCAGATAATCATTGCACCAGGGCCGCCTCACCGGTTTTTTCCTGGGAGAACAATGGTGACGGAGGCTGCGGTATTGCCCAGTATCATGTGGTCATAGATGGAGATACGAAAGCGGTTGTTTCCGGCAGCCAGACCTCAACTACTATTAATATTTCTGGATTAGCGGCGGGAGATCATACCTGGTATGTGGTCGCCGAGGATACTGCCACTAACACCAGGCAGTCTACTACAAGCCGGACGATCAAATCCGATACTACTGCACCGGTCGCCTTTGCTCTTACTTCACCGGCAGATAATTATTGCACCAGGGCCGCCTCACCGGTTTTTTCCTGGGAGGGCAGTAGTGACGGAGGCTGCGGTATTGCCCAGTATCATGTGGTCATAGATGGGGATACGAAAGCAGTTGTTTCCGGCAGCCAGACCTCAACTACTATTAATATTTCTGGATTAGCGGCGGGAGATCATACCTGGTATGTGGTTGCCGAGGATACCGCCACTAACACCAGGCAGTCTACTACGAGCCGGACGATCAAATCCGATACTACTGCACCGGTCGCTTTTGATCTCACCTCGCCAGCGAATAATCATTGTACCAATGTTGCCTCACCAACCTTTTCTTGGCAGGGTAACAGTGATGGTAGTGGCTGTGGCATAGCCTGGTACTATCTGGTTGTAGATAATGTAAATACGACCACAGTTTCTGGAATCCAGACATCAACTACTTTTAATTTAAATCCTTTAGGTGAGGGAAATCATACCTGGTATGTGGTTGCCGAAGATACCGCCACCAACACCAGGCAGTCAACCAGCAATACACTAGTGTTCGATGTGATTGAACCCAACACTACTCTGACTCCTCATCCGGATCCGACCAGTGATACTACACCTACCTATTCCGGGCATGCTGCTGATTCTACTACCTGGACAGCAGTAAGTTCTCAGCTTTTCCCAGAATGAATACTCTGTAAGTTGTTGAAACTAAAGCCTTTTCTCTACGCGATTGCGTCTGAACTGCGAAAAACTTAAGTGTCGAAAAATCAAGCACTTATGGAGAACTTGCTACTGACCAGCTACTACCAACATTGTAAAGATCGAATATCAAGTTACAGGAGCTACCTCGATTGAGTGGACTCCTGTCACTGGCTTTACGCCAGGCAAAGACGTTGACTTCAACTTCACCATTTCTTCTGGTTTGAATGAGAGGTCTCATACCATCTGTGTCAGGGCAAAAGACGCGGCTGGAAACTTGGAGACCAGTCTTGCTTCTGATACCTTAGTAGTCGCCATCTCTCCAGTCAGTATTACTTTGTTTAACTCTACGTCGTCCGACTATAATGATACTAATGACATTACACCTACATATTATGGACAAGCTACTAATCCTTTTGCCAATGTCGTACTTATCCAATATATGGTGGAGGGATATACCTCAATTACCTGGACTTCTAATGGAGTAGATACCTCTGGTCCAGGCACAACCGTCAACTTTAGCTTCACCATTTCTTCTGGGTTGAACCAAGGGGCAAACACTATCAGGGTAAGGGCTAAGGATGAAGCTGCGCCTAATCCTAATTGGGGTGATAACTCTAATGCGTTAATGGTCGATGTTACTGAACCCAATACTAATTTGCCTGATTATACGGACACCAATGACACTACACCCACTTATTATGGAGAAGCTAAAGATAGTTTTACCAACATTGTGGACATCAAATATCAAGTTGAGGGAGCTACTCCTATCCCTTGGACTGATGTAGACACCTTTAGTCTAAGCAAAATCGTCAACTTTAAATTCACCACCTCTGCTTTGAATGAAGGTTCTCTTAGCGCGGCCTCTGGCCGCAACCAAACCAATTTTGGATTGCAGATTGCGGATTATGGAACGCTGAAATTGGAAATTGGAAATTAGGAAAAGCGTGAAAGCCTAATTTCTAATTTCCAATTTCAATTCGCAATCGTAACATTCTCGCGGACAACGCAAATGTTGCGGGGTAATAGTATACTATCTACACCAGAGCTAAGGATGCGGCTACAAATGTGGAGACCACTCCTGATTCTGGTACGTTAGTGATTGACATCACTCCACCCCATACTACTAATCTGTCTAACTATACAGATACCAATGACAACACACCCACCTACTTCGGACAGGCTACTGATACTCTTACCAATATTGTAGATATCGAATATCGAGTTGAGGGAGCTACTACTATCCCTTGGACTGATGTAGACACCTTTAGTTTAAGCAAAAACGTCAACTTTAAATTCACCACCTCTGCTTTGAATGATGGTTCTAATACTATCTCCACCAGAGCAAAGGATTCAGCTACAAATATAGAAATCAGTTATGCCTCTGATACATTATTGGTCGATGTTACTCCGCCCAATACTACTCTGTCTAACTATGGGGATACTAATGACTCTACACCCACTTATTATGGAGAAGCTAAGGATAGTTTTACCAATATTGTGGACATTGAATATCGAGTTGATACCGGTGCTTGGACTGATGTAGCCGCCTTTGCTCAGGGCAAAACTGTCAACTTTACTTTCACCACTGTAATCCTCAGCAATATTTCTTCATATATTGGGGAAAATTCAAAAGAATATTTTGGCCAATATCGGGGAAAGATGCTAA
>JASEGY010000241.1 GCA_030019105.1 bacterium
AAAGCTTGAAGCTTTCGGGAAGGTAAGGTTGCAAGTCTAACTGGCCGAAACGATGGACAACGCCAAGTATATCAAGGTACTTCCTATTTCCTAATTTCCCATTTCCCATTTTCGACTTAATACGAGGAGTAAATAATGATCAGCCTTAATTTTACGTTCATTTTGCAGATTATTAACTTTCTGATTTTGATGTGGGTTCTGTACAGGTTATTGTACAAACCGGTAACGCAGTTTCTGGAACAGCGATCGGCCAACATTCGTGAATTGATTGAAGGAACAGAAAAGGACAGGCAGGCGGCAGCTAAGAATCTGGAAGAAGCTAAACGCGTCTTAGCTGAAAAACGGGAAGAGGGACTAAAACTTATTGAAAAGGCAAGACAGGTAGCCATTGAAGAAGAAAAACGGATTCTGACGGAAGCCAAAGAAGCGGCCGGACGTATATGTGAGGAAGCCAGGGTTAGAATGGGCCAGGAAGTAGAACAAGCGAAAAGGGAGCTTCAGGCCCAGGTGGCTGATCTTTCCCTTCTCGTGGCGGAGCAGGTTATACATAAGAGTCTTAGTGAAAAGGACCATCGGAAGCTGGTTGATGAATATACCAGGGAAATAGGGAGGCTGCATTGATTAAGACGGCGGCGGGCAGATACGCGGAGGCTTTAATAGATATTGCTTCTGAACATGACAATTTAGATGTTCAGGGAGAAGAATTGGCCAGGGTCAACCGTATCCTGGCGGCTGATGGGGGGGTTCTGCGGGTATTTCAACATCCTAAGCTCGATCTTAAGGTTAAGGAGGCGCTGCTGCTCAAGATACTGGAACCTTATCATTTTTCTTTGATTACTACCAATTTCTCGAGGTTACTTTTAGCCAAAAAGAGACTAAATCTGATTTCGGATATCAAGTTGAAATATGATGAATTTGCTGATAAGCGTCAAGGGCGAACCAGGGCATGGCTAACCGTAGCTGTGCCTTTGCCAAAGGAGATGAAAAACCGGTTGGTGAATAAGTTGAAAAGGGTGATTAATCTGGATATCCGGATGGAGACAAAGGTTGATCCCCGAATCATTGGAGGATGTATCATTCGTATTGGGGATACTATTATCGATGGCAGTGTCAAGAAGAGACTTGAGATGCTAAGAAGGGAATTGATAAATTAAGGAGGAGGGCAAAATTGGAGATCAAAGCCAGTGAAATAAGCGCTATTATTCGGGAGCAGATAGAGAAGTATGATGTTAAGCTGGACATGGCTAAGGTCGGGACGGTTGTCCAGGTTGGGGATGGCGTGGCCAGGATTTATGGGTTGGAAGAGGTTATGGCTGGAGAGCTTTTGGAATTTCCTAATCAGATTTATGGAATGACCCTCAATTTAGAGGAAGATTCGGTAGGCGCTGTTATTTTAGGAGAGGACCGTGATATTAAAGAGGGCGATGAGGTCAAGAGTACCGGTCGAGTGGTTGAAGTACCGGTGGGGGATGCCTTAAGGGGCCGGGTAGTAAATGCCCTGGGACAGCCTATTGATGGAAAAGGGCCGATCAGGACAACGAAATTCAGGCCTATTGAAGCCAGGGCTTCGGAGATTGTGGATCGTATATCGGTTAACGAGCCGTTGCACACCGGCTTAAAGGCCGTTGATGCTATGATCCCTATTGGCCGGGGACAGCGGGAGCTTATTATTGGTGATCGCCAGACAGGCAAAACAGCCATTGCGGTTGATGCCATTATCAACCAAAAAGGCGGGGATGTATACTGTATTTACGTGGCTATTGGTCAAAAACAATCAAGTGTGGCGCAAATGGTGAAGGTCTTAGAAGAAAAAGGCTGCATGGATTATGTGACTGTTGTTTCTGCGACAGCATCTACTTCTTCTCCTCTGCAATATATTGCCCCTTATGCAGGTTGTGCTATGGGAGAGGAAGTCATGGACAATGGGGGACACGCCCTTATTATCTATGACGATTTATCCAAGCATGCCGTGGCCTATCGGCAGATGTCGCTCCTGCTGCGAAGGCCTCCCGGCCGTGAGGCATATCCGGGTGATGTCTTCTATCTGCATTCCAGGTTGTTGGAACGGGCAGCAAAATATAACCCGGAGCATGGAGGGGGATCTTTAACGGCCTTGCCTATTATTGAGACCCAGGCAGGAGATGTTTCGGCCTATATCCCCACCAATGTCATTTCCATTACAGATGGACAGATATATCTTGAGCCGAGTCTTTTTTATTCAGGGATAAGGCCTGCTATTAATGTGGGGCTTTCTGTTTCCCGGGTGGGAGGTTCGGCGCAGACCAGGTTTATGAGACAGGTGGCCGGCCAACTTAGATTAGACCTGGCCCAATATCGAGAATTAGCTGCCTTTGCTCAATTTGCTTCTGATTTGGACAAGGCCACTCAGGCCAGATTAGCCAGGGGAGAGCGGATGACTGAACTCCTCAAGCAGGGTCAATATGTGCCTATGCCAATAACTAAGCAGGTCCTGATTATCTATTGTGGAGTAAAGGGTCACTTAGATGACATCCCGGTTAAGGATTGCCCCCGGTTTGAACGGGAATTTTCTGAGTATATGGATAGTCACCACCCTCAACTGGTGACTAAGCTGGAGGAAGCCAAAAAATTGGATGATGAGGTTGAATTAGCCCTGGGCGAGGCTATCGCTAAGTTTAAGGAGATATTTATCAAGAGTTAACTCTCAAGACTGAAGGTGGAAGGCTTTTAGGGACAAATTATGCGTGATCACACAAAACTTAGGGCATTTGAGTTGGCTGATGATGATTGAACTTCAGCCTTCAGCCTTCAGTCTTCAGCCTATCCACCTGACCACTGACCAGCATGATCCTGGATCAAATAATAAAGCATAAACGGACTGAATTAGCCAGGAAAAAGGAGATACTTCCTCTTAAGGAATTGCTTCTTCGTTTGCCTGCTTCAGCCCCGGCGCCGGGTCGTTTTAAGAAAGCTATTTCCAGGGCTGAAAAATGGGGAGACCCTATTCGGATTATTGCCGAGATCAAACGGGCTTCTCCGTCAAAGGGGATAATTTGTCGAGATTTTGATCCCTTTAGTCTATCGGGTACTTATGAGCGTAACGGCGCTGCTGCTCTTTCTATTCTGACCGATTCCAAATTCTTTCTGGGGAATTTGAAGACTATTACTGAGGTGAAGCGCATCACCGCGTTGCCCATTCTCAGGAAGGATTTTATCATTGATGAGTATCAGATATACGAATCAGCCCAGGCAGGCGCTGCGGCGATTTTGCTGATTGCTGCCTGTCTTAGGGGCGAAACTATCGCCAATTTTCTTTCTATCGCTCGCGAGGTGGGGCTGGATTGTTTAATAGAGGTTCATACTGAAGAGGAATTGGAGAAGGTTCTTTCAACGGATGCTGAGATAGTTGGCATAAATAACCGTAATCTTTATACCTTTAATGTTGATTTGAGCATTACCCCGCGACTCAAACTCTGGATCCCATCCCGGATCACTGTAGTTTCAGAGAGTGGGATTCACACCCGGAAAGAGGTGGAATTTCTGGAAGCAAGGGGAGTTGATGCTGTTCTGGTGGGAGAAGCTCTTCTGTCAAGTGAAGATGTGGGAGGTAAAGTAAGAGAATTGTTAGGAAAAACTTAGCTGTGGAAAAAACCGGGTTTCTTAAAGAAACCTGGTTTCTGGAAAATTAAATTCCGGCTTCCTCTTTAGGATAAAAAAGGATAAACTTTTAGCCTGTTTTTGCCGATAGACTAAACAGGGGTTTATTCTAAATAATATCTGGGAGGGAGTTGGTCACAATGGGAAACAGAAGGTTAAGTCTCGGTTGGTTAGTCGAACTTTTAGACAGGTTGTTAAGGGGGCGGAAGAAAACATACCGGATGTCTTACCGGAATGAGTATGTCCTTTTCCCGGCTATCTGCGGAGATAACCTTAGTGATCCCGGGAAAGATTGTATCGCCTGTCGGAAGTGCCTATGAAAAAAGCCAATAGCCAAATAGGCAATAGGGGCGAAGAGAAGGATATTTAATATCATTTTGGAGGGGGGAGATACTTGTGCCAGTTAAAGAATGGTTTGAGGTGATCGACACAGATTTGCCACGCCATGTACCGATAACAGAGAAGACGCGTGAGTTTACTAAGAAGGAGGCGACTCGGTTTCGGGGTAGTGTCCGCGTGTCAACTGGACGCTTTTTTACGGATGCAGAATACGAAGAGCGGAAACAACGAGTTATGAGCACTCCGCTTCCATAGAAACCGGATTGCAGGCAAACAGACCTTTTAACTGATTAAGGAGGTAAGCTTTTTGAGAAGAATACTTTTTTGCTTTATATTTGTGGGGCTATTAATAGGGGCATCCCCTGTTTGGGCTCAGATATACGGTTTATATCAATCTCCTATTGTCCTTAAGCCTGGTCAGGTTGAGGGGGGAGCCCGTCTTTTTTTCATGGAGGATATTGATGCTTCCGGGATATTGATCCAGGGCAGATTTAGTTTTAATGAAAATATTGATTGGGGTCTAACGGGCGGGTTTATGGATGCAAAGTTTATCAGCAAGGATGAGGATAAAGATGTAGGATTTTTTATTGGTGGGGATGGTAAATATCAATTGCTTACCAAAAAGAAATCCGATGTCTATCTTTCTTTGGGAGCTCGATTCAGTGTTACTAAGGCAGATGAATTCAGCTCTTTTTCCTTTGCCGGGTTTACCCTGGTGGGGGATACTGTCATGATTAATAGAAAGAAATCCCTCACATTTTACACCGGGCTTGGGTTGGATGTAAGAGACTATGAAAAAACAACGTATAACAACAAGCCAGAGGATGGCGTTGAGATAGACTTCTTTTTGCCTATTGGAGTAAAGTATTGGTTAGGCGAAGGCTTTTCTGTGTCTGGTGAAATAACCTTATCTGAGACAGCCAGTATCGGAGGGGGGATAAATATTTACCTCTGAGATCAAGATTTCTGCTCCGGCTAAAATAAACCTGTGCCTGAATGTATTGGGGAGAAGGGATGATGGCTACCATGAGATTTCTTCGATTATGCAGTCGGTGGCCCTTTTTGATACCCTTATTTTTACCCCTATCTTCCAGAGAGTAATTGAAGTAGATTGTCAGGGGTTAAATATTCCGCCGGAGCAAAATTTAGCTTACCGGGCGGCCACTAAGTTGGCTCGAATAGCTTCCGTGGGGTATGGGGCCAGAATTAGAATTGAAAAGGCGATACCGGTCGCGGCCGGTCTTGCGGGAGGAAGCAGCGATGCGGCGGCGGCTTTGATTGGGTTAAATAAATTATGGTCGTTAAACCTGACTTATGATGAACTCTGCCGGATAGCATCCGAACTTGGCTCTGATGTCCCTTTTTGTCTAAGGCCAGGAACGGCGTTAGCCGAAGGGAGAGGCACAAAACTTACGCCCCTTCGCCTTGGAATGGCCTTTTGGGTTATCTTGATTAATCCTGATCAAGAGGTCTCTACTTCTAATATCTATCAGGCTATAGACTTGAATTTGACCAATCAGGGGCCGGATATTAAATCAATGTTGGTGGCTATGGAAGAAGGTGATCTTTCGGCCATAGCTGAAAATCTTTATAATGACCTGGAACAGGTAACGGCCAGGCAATATCCGGTTGTTTTATCCCTCAAACGCAGGTTGATAGAGGCCGGTGCAATGGGGGCATTGATGTCCGGTTCGGGGCCAACGGTATTTGGTCTGGCCCGGGATAGAGAAAAAGCCGCAGCTATTGCCGCTAGATTGAGGGAAGGGAAAGAGAAAGTAATAGTTGTGGAAACCTATAATCCGGAAGACAGAAGTCAGAAGACAGAAATGTAAATAGAGAGTCGAGTCCTTTTTTTAATGGCATCGAATATCGAATATCGAATAAAGAATTTCGAATTATGAGGTCTTGTTCCCCTTTT
>JASEGY010000242.1 GCA_030019105.1 bacterium
GCTCGACCACTACAAAATTGCGCACAGATAGATTTTCTCTCCGACAGACTGCCAGGCTACCAGACACCAGGCTACCAGGCTACCAGACACCAGACTACCAATATGAATACCAAGCAGGAGGAAGAGCAATTACTTAAGTCCCTGTCCCCGGAAAAGATGCCCCGGCATATTGCCATTATTATGGATGGTAATGGCCGATGGGCCAAACAAAAGTATCTTCCCAGGATAGCCGGCCACCGGGCCGGTATGGAAAGCATAAGAAGGGTGGTGAAATTATGTGGAGAGTTGAATATCGAGGCGCTCACCCTCTATGCCTTTTCCACGGAAAATTGGAGCCGTCCCAGAACCGAAGTATCTGCCCTGATGTCTCTTCTAAAAGAATATCTGCGGCGGGAAGTGGCTGAATTAAAAAAACAGGAAGTAAGGATGACCTTTATGGGACGTCTCTTTGAGATGGCCCCTGATATCCGGACTGCCCTGGCCGAAGCCGAAAAGGAGACAAGTAATGGCCAGGGGTTAAGACTCAATATTGCTTTGAATTACAGCGGCCGGGCAGAATTAGTAGATGCCTTCCGCTGTCTGGCTACAGAGTTAATCCAGGGCAAGATTCAGCCGGACAGTATTAACGAAGAACTTATCTCATCTCATTTATACACTGCCTCTTTCCCGGAACCCGACCTTCTTATTCGAACCTCAGGAGAACTGAGAATAAGTAACTTCCTCCTCTGGCAGATTGCCTATTCAGAAATCTGGCTTACGCCTATCTTTTGGCCTGATTTTAACCGAATTCATTTACTACAAGCTATTGCGGATTATCAGAAGCGAGAGAGAAGATTCGGTGGGATTGGCCGGTAAAATCAACTAATACTCAAGGAAGGTGTTTCTAAGTGATCAAAGTTGAAGTCAATGTACCTAATGCGATTGGAGACTTTTATAAGGAAGATCGAGATATTGTAATGTTAGGGGCTCTTCGACACATTGTGTTTGGAGAGATGAAAAAAAAAGAAGATAAGTTGAAAAAAGCTAAAGCTCACATCAGGTATTTTGAAGAAAAATATAAACTCAAGCTTGAAGATTTCCAGAAGAATATGCCTCCCGGAGAAGAGATGGAATTACACGAGGACTGGGTAGAATGGTCATATTGGGTAGAGGTTCAAAAAAGATTAAAGAGAATAATCGAGAAAATGGACCGCCTGTATACGGAAGACTATGAGATGTGAAATATTAGAGAAGTCCTCCAATATATAGCTCTTAAGATAAATATTTTGGGGTAAGCGAATTCAAGATAGGCTATGTAGGCTATGTAGCTTTCGGAGTTAATCCTTTAGGATTTCATTAGTTATGAAAGGCTAAAGCCTGAACTCCAAAGGATAGCCAACCCCAAAATCTTTTTCTTAACCACTATAGTATGTAAAGTAGAAAGTGTTAGCTACTCTTCAGAAGAAGGGGTGGAAAAGTTTAAAGCCAAAGTAATCTTGTGTGACGGAAGTAATCTGCGAATCTCTGAAACCTGGATTGATAGAAGACTATTTGGATACAGCTATTATTGGTTAGATGAGAATAACAACCAGATAATAGGATGGGATAACGCACCTCATCACCTCGAATTAGATAATTATCCTCATCATAAACTTAGCGCGGCCTCTGGCCGCAACCAAACCAATTTTGGATTGCAGATTGCGGATTATGGAACGCTGAAATTGGAAATTGGAAATTAGGAAAAGCGTGAAAGCCTAATTTCTAATTTCCAATTTCAATTCGCAATCGTAACATTCTCGCGGACAACGCAAATGTTGCGGGGTAATAGTATATTAAGGTAAAAAAGAAGATCGTCCCGTCTTATGAAGTAAGATTAGAAGACATACTCTCCTTCATTAAGCAATATCTTGAAGAGTGAACATCATATAAGGAGAAGAGGATTATTATGGTCTATTATCGAATCATAATTGCCGTCTCTTTCATAATTCCTCTTATCTATCTCATCCACATCAAGCAAACCCTTCCTTTTTTCCTGCTAATTTCAGGTATAATTACCCTGGGAAGCCTGGAGTTCTACAATAATTTAGCTTTCAAACGCGGGCTTTCACCCATGACCATACTTGGGGTAGCCGCTTGCTTGATATTAAGCTTCAGCGCCTACGGAGGAGATATCTTACCTGAAGGTGGCTTGCCAACACGGGTTAGCTTTGCCCTGGCGGGTCTTATCTTTCTTATTTTCCTGGCAGGGCTGTTAAGCGGAAAAGTAGCCGGGGCAATGGGTATAATTGCTATTACCCTTCTGGGGATGCTTTATGTCAGCTTCCCGCTGACTCATCTTATCCTCCTGCGTCGTCTACCTGATGGGGATAAATATCTTTACCTGGTTTTTCTGGTTCCATGGATAAGTGACATCTTTGCCTACACGGTAGGAAGTAACTGGGGTCGTTACCGAATAACCCCTGTCATTAGTCCTAATAAAACCTTAGAAGGCTGTCTGGGAGGGGGAATCGCAGCAGTTCTGATTACGGTCCTGGCCAAGATATTCTTTCTGCCGGCTATACCTCTCTGGCATGCCCTTATTCTGGGATTTGTCATCGCCGGGCTATCTCAATTAGGGGATTTAGTCGAGTCTCTTTTTAAACGGGATGCCGGGGTAAAGGACTCATCTACCTGGCTTATCGGACACGGAGGGATATTAGACGTCTTTGACAGCGTTATCCTTACCGCCCCGGCTCTTTTTTACTATTTGGTCATTAGTCATTAGAACCCTTAATTGTAACCGTTCACGGAACGCTGAAATTGGAAATTGGACATTGGAAATTAGAAATTGGAAATTGGAAATTGGAAATTGAGCCTTCATACTTTCTAATTTCGGCATCGTTTCATTCAGCCTGGAAATCGTTGGAGATCGGTTTACACTTTTGGGGAGTTCAGGCTTTAGCCTTTCATAAATGAAATCCTAAAGGATTAACTCCAAAGAAGTTGCGCAGCCTAATTTAAACTCGGCCATGCAGTCCGCTTCAAAAGTGTAAAGCTGCTATTTGGGCGATTTGAAACGATGCCCTAATTTCCAATTTCCAATTTCCAATTTCCAATTTCGAGCCGCGAACGGCTACCCTTAATTTCTACCATGTCAAAGCAGATTAAGATACTACGAATTATCGCCCGACTAAATATTGGTGGCCCGGCTATCCATACTATTATCCTCACTAAGAGATTGGATCCGGAGCGTTTCCGATCTCTCCTTGTCACAGGTATTGAAGGAGATCAAGAAGGAAATATGCTGGATCTGCTTGGCGAAAGTGACCTTAAGCCAATAGTGATTGAAGAACTGGGACGAGAGATCAGCCTGTTAGACGATTTAAAGGCATTGTTTAAGCTTTATCGTCTTATCAGGAAAGAAAAGCCGGATATTGTGCATACCCATACGGCTAAGGCCGGAACTTTAGGCCGGGCCGCCGCTTGCTTAGCCAGGGCGCCGATAATTGTGCATACCTTCCATGGACATGTCTTCCACAGTTATTTCAGCCCCCTGAAGACTAAGATATTCATTTTGATAGAAAAGGCTCTGGCCGGAATTAGCCGTAAGATTATCACTGTCTCCCAAAAACAGAAAGAAGAGATATTAGGCTATGGAATCGGCGATCCCGACAAGGTTATCTCTATTCCCCTCGGTTTGGAATTGAATAGGTTTCTCGACCTGAAATCTATTAAGGGGAGACTAAGGAAAGAACTCGGCCTGTCCGACCAGGAAATATTAATCGGCATCATTGCCCGGCTGGTTCCTGTTAAGGACCACAGTTGTTTTCTCTCGGCAGCCAAAATAATTACCCGGAAGCACCCGGAGGCCAGGTTTCTTGTCGTGGGCGACGGAGAATTAAGGGGGCGGTTAGAGTCACAGACCAAAGAGCTCGGCCTGAAAGATCAGGTTATTTTCTTAGGTTTTCGCCCTGATCTGGACCGGATATATGCTGATCTGGATGTAGTTGTGCTATCGTCGCTTAACGAGGGTTTGCCGGTGGCGGTTATTGAAGCTATGGCTTCCGGCCTGCCTGTAGTGGCCACCAGGGTGGGTGGGGTGGTTGACCTGGTGGAAGATGGAGTGACCGGACGATTGGTCCCTCCGGAAGATCCGGAGGCCTTAGCCGGGGGAATAATAGAACTGCTTGCCGACCCGGCGAGAAGAAACAAGATGGGCCGGCTCGGAAGAAAAAAGGTTTATCCGTCTTTATCGGCTGAAAGGTTAGTAAGAGACATAGAAAATCTTTATGAAGATTTGATTAGTGCAATTGCTCAATAAAGTGTGAAACTCTCGCAAAGACGATAAGTGTTCACGGAATGTTGAAATTAGAAATTGGAAATTGGGCCTTCATACTTTCGGCCTTGTTCATCGTTTGGGCAATCTTGTAGTGGTCGAGCTTGCTCGACATTACGGCAGAGCAAGCTCTGCAACTACAATACCCAATTTGGTCAAGCACTATTTGCCGAAACGATGGACAAGGCCATACTTTCTAATTTCCAATTTCTAATTTCTAATTTCAAGCCGTAAACGGCTACCTGCTGGTGGACAACTAAGGTCGCCCCACTTTTTAAGTTGACATTATCCTTAATTTATATTAAACTGCAAAAGAGATGACAACGTCAACTGAATTTGCATTTGATTGGGATAAAGTCAGCCGGGTTCATACCAACTATAATGAAGGGGTCGGGCATTTCATTACGGTTATTACTGGTGATCAGGGAGCGGAATCAGACAGTATCATCAGACAGGATGTCGTTATTACCCCTGAGATTAAGCGACATTGTGAGATATTAAAAGAAATAAGCGCTCAAACCAAAAAGACCCAAATTGATCTTACGGGCGAAGAGTTAACACTTCCACCTGGCTCACTTAATCTCCCTGAACAAAAGAAATATAGAAAGCGGTTGCGGAAGGTCCCTAACGATACCACAGCCAGAATGATCCTGGCTGATTCCTATCTTAAAACAGGTAAATTGCGGCGAGCAGCAAAAGAGTTTGAACGTATTGTTTCCGATGACCCATCTGATGTGAAAGCTAATTTCAGATTGGGCTGCATATATTTAATGAAGAAAAAATATCTCAAGGCAGCCCAATATCTGGAACGAACTCAGCAGCTTTCCCCTCAAAAGAGCATTATCCGTAGATATTTAGCTTATACTTATATTCTCCTTGATCGGGTAGAGGAAGCGGTAAAACACTATCAGCGGGTTTTGGGATATGACCCTCAAGGATATGAATTCTACCTTCAGGCGATCACTTCGCTTTCTATTGATGATGACCCTTATCCAAAAGTGATTGCTAAATTTGAGGAGATATTGAAAACCCTGGAAAAAATCAGGAAAAAAGAGACCATTTCTCTGACCAAAAATAGGATCATTTTAAGAATGATAAAAGATACCCAGAGTGGTATCGGCTTCCTTAATCGCTTGAAACGGGAAGTAAAGGTGTCGGCAGCTTTTGTGGTATTTTATCCATAGCGCGGCGAAGCCGCAACCAAACCAATTTGTAACACCATTTACCACTAAGACACAAAGACACAAAAGGGACAGAAAGCAGTAGGCAGCAGGCAAGTAAATCTGCCCTCTGCCTACTGCCCTCTGATTGATTAATCTTGGTGTCTTAGTGTCTTGGTGGTGTAAACGATTACTGAAATCGTAACATTCTCGCAGACAACGCAAATGTTGCGGGGTAATAGTATAACGCAGTTTCGAGTTTCGGGTTTCGGGTTTCGAGTTGGCTATTCGTGAATCGTGACTCGTTTTTATGGGTTCCCGATCTACGATCCACGATTCACGAATTGCTATTCCCGAGTTTCAAATTAAGGGCTCTACGCGGATTCGAGGGGTAAAAATCAACCTTGTCTCGCCCTTACAGGGC
>JASEGY010000243.1:0-5076 GCA_030019105.1 bacterium
TCAGTACCTTTAAGATTGCTGCTTTGAAAGAAACAAATTCTGAGTAATATTTGGAATATAAACATTGCTTTTTAACAAACTTCCAGAGACGTTCGATTAAATTCAAATTGGGTGAATAAGAAGGTAAATAAAGAAGTTCTATGTTGAGAATTTCCGCCAGTTCTTGAACCACCTTACACTTTTGGTATCTGGCATTATCCAAGACCAGAGTGATAGGGACTTCCAAATTTAGCCAATAAAGCCGGCAAAGGAGTTCGCAAACACTTTGGGCGTTAATATAAGAATCGTTAGTAACCATAATCAGTTCATGAGTGATCGCATTAAGGGCACCGAGGACATTAAACCGTTTTCTGCCAGCAGGGGCTTTGAGAAAAAGTCGAGTGAGTGACCAAAGATATCCAAGAAAAGGAGCCAGTACAAAATGAGCGGCATCTACGAAGAAGACAGATCTTTGCCCTGATTTAGCCTCATTAAGTCGAGGCTCCAACTCTTGTTTTTTAAAGGTTTCCTGTTTCTCTATATCGGCCTTAGCGGGCATCATTCCCACTTTGCGACGGCTTAGCCCAATCGATTTGAGAAACTTACGTACTTGGGTCTCTCCCCGTTTGAGCCCCGTAAGTTCCTCTATTTTACTCATCGCTTCTTTAATGGTTGCTGGAGGATGCTCGCGAAAATAGTCCTCAATTGTGGAAGTATGCTCTGCTAACTCACTTACAGGTTGATGGAATTTAACTTCTTTCAACTTTTCAAGGCCACCCTCTTTGTAATCTCGAAGGTAGCTTGTTAAGGTGTTGCCAGAAATACTGGTCACTTGAGCAATTTTTTCATGCGAAAATACTTGGCTCTTTAGCCATAAAGCCTCCACCTTGCGTTGAACTCGGGGGTGAGGATGATTATAGCGTTCGTAATTCAAAGCCTGAGTTTCTTCTTTAGTGAATTCAATATTAATCATTTTGCCCTCCAGGTAAATAAAATATTCCCCCCTTACCATTATCGACAATCTGGAAGGCATCCTGAAGGTTTCTGTTTAGGTTTTTTATATAAAAACGCAATTTGTGGCCGTGCCGAGTATATCATCCTTTTCACTTTTTAAAGGAAAAGCAATTTCCTATCATCGGCCGGGATGATCTCCTTTTTGTTTGAGGATGTTAGCAATACGCTTTTCTTTGCTATCGCTCTTTTTCTTCAGGTATTCTATAGTAAGTCCGTTATCACGGGCAATTTGTTCGGCATTATGAATAATCTCGTCACGCAACGGTTGGGCAAACTGTTCATCTATTCAGGAATTGCTGGGACACAAGGATGTTAAAACTACCATGATTTACACGCATGTGCTGAATTACGGTCCAAAAGGAGTGCGAAGTCCAATTGATGCACCAAAAGCGGTGTCTTATACTGATCAGTCTAAGACACCTGCTTTTCATAACAATTCTGCGCAACATAAAGGAGGTAAATGAGATAATGAGATTTTTATATCCAAAATACCGGCGTAATAGACTGACAGTCCAGCATGCCGGGGGCGGTTATAATGACCAGTCTAATTATCGTTAGGCTCCAATTTGCCAAAAAGGAGGTGATGTTCTATAAAATAAGATTTAGGGAAAAGAAGGATCTTTTAAAGTTGGTGGAGAGATCCTTTCTTTAACAAAAAGACACCAACTAAATCAAAAAAAGGAGGAAGAAAATGGCTAGCATTACAAATCCAGTGTTAGTAGTTACAGGCGTTAATCCCACAACGGTAAACTTAAAAGTGACTTACACTCTAACTCCGAGTGCAATCGAGAAACTTGCGGGGACAGTGTTTAAAGAGAGCATTTTGGCAATTGGGGACGATTCTGGAGTCTTAGGCGACGTAGTGGTCGCAACTTTCACGCCACAAGTTTTTGTAGTGAATGCTGCAACCATCAATGTTCCACGTAATCGGGCCCTGAACGTACTTAAGTCTGCTATGAACGAGGATTCAGGTTTCGAGCCAAGTGGTGCGGAGCAAGTAGACGAGATCTTTGCTAAGGTCACAATCACGTACGAAGCTAACGCGCCTGTAGTCCCAACACTTCCGGCGCCAGGGATTTCAAGCACAGTCACCGGTGCATGGAAGCCCTAGTCACTTGTGGAGGTCTTCCCGTAAGTGCTTGCCCTCGGTCACGAGGCATCTACGTGTCGATCGGGCTAAGTTGTGGGGTGACGGGGGGGGTGACGCGTGCCTTGAAGTATGGAATACCCAAGTGATTGAAAATATCACCTGTGCGAGCCTAATCCTTGTACAGAAGTTTATACCTATGCCCATACAATGGAGCAATCCGTATGGGTAGAAAGATAGCTTATCATCCTTCGGCAAGCTCAGGACGAGGTGAGATGACGGAGTTACGAGGTATAGATGACCTTTTGGGGTGTGTGAATATGGCGTGTTAATTCGTGCCAACTGCCGTGACACAGTGAAGCACAGGCAAAGTTCCTTGTCGGAGATGGACAAATCGGTTAGATAAGAACGTCTCTGGATAATGCGTTTGAACACATATCACGAAGGGAAAAGGGGTAATCCATATGACCGAGGGAGGACTTACATCTTGGGAGAAATGCCCTAACAGCGAGGTATAAGGGAAAACCGAAGTCCGAGTTGTATGAGATGGTGATAGACGACCGACTCTCACGGGTCTATTCTTGAAAGTCGTCAGCATTGCTCATAATAGTTTCTGGTGTGAACCAGAAATGAAGGGGCATAACCGTAGTGGAGTTGATAAAAGTGATAGATTGAATACGTTCGATGAGAAAAGAGACTCTTTGCATAAGCAATGCAGTAGCAAGAGCCTTTCTTGTTTTGCTTGTGTCAGGTAGAATCCGTACTCAGGAAACACGATTGATAAATCTATTATTCGTAATCAATCAAAAGGAACATATCGAGAGATGCTTAAGTATCATTCATTAAGAGATAAGGTGTTTAGTCTGAAAAACCTTTATGCTGCTTTTAAACACGTAAAGAAGAATAAAGGAAAGGCTGGTCTCGACAGGGTGAGTATCAAACAGTTTGAAAGTGACCTTGAGAATAATATCCAAAATATTCACAAGGAACTGAAAATTGAAATCTACCAACCCTCGCCTGTCCTGCGGGTATACATACCCAAAGGCAGGCACGACAAAAGACCTCTTGGCATTCCCATTGTTAAAGACAGGGTGGTACAGCAGGCGTTCAGGCAAATCATCGAGCCGATATTTGAGAAAGACTTCTCGGATAACAGCTACGGATTTCGCCCGGAAAGATGCTGTCACGATGCTATCAGAAGGCTTGAACTGTATAAGCAGGAAGGGTATACTGAAGTTTTGGATGCCGATATACAGGCATTCTATGACACCATACCACATAAGCTTATCATGGACAGGTTGCGTGAAAAGATTGCTGATGGATGGGTTTTGAACAGTATTGAGAACATGCTCAAGGCAGGCCCATGACACACAGGATATGTGTCAAGGGCAGGTGTCATGGAAGACGGCATCGTGCATAAGACAACCGAAGGCGCTCCGCAAGGAGGCGTCATTTCCCCTTTACTTGCTAACCTTATCGGTGACATCATCGACAAGGAGCTTGAAAAGGCTGGATATAAGTTTGTCCGTTATGCCGATGACTTCGTCGTCATGACAAAATCCAAAGAAGAACTCCCTGCCGCCCTTTCATGGAGAACATGGGGTGGAGAACATGGGGGACGTAGTTAAAAAACGAAAAAAACCGTGGGCATAAGTCAATACCACTGATTATGCTGGTGATACTGAGTTAAAACGTGGATTTCGACAGGGCGCTATCGGTTTTGTCTATTTTTTAAGCTTAGAAGTAGTCAGCACTTACAGCAGATTGCGGCATTCCGGCCAATCATCTACCGTAGCCCAAAAAAGCCCAAAAACTCGGTTTTGCCCCTGAAAAGCCAATTTCTGGAATTCTTGGAGGTTACCCCAAAATCCAGAGAAGTAATGTTTATCGGCACTTAGAAAATCGAGATTTTTCCCAAAGGGGTGTCGAAATCCACGTTAAAAAGCCAATACTTCTTCTCTTTTAGCTCAACATTATATAAAGAGTAACCCTCCAATAATATGAAGACATCACTATTCTTTACTTCCAACACTGTGTATCCTCCTCCATATAATCTCCTGTCATTGCATAGGCAACTGCCCGACATCCACCACAGGAATATATGTATTTACAACCTTTACACTTCCCTTTTAAATTATTCTTATCTCTGATTCTCCATAAAACATCAGAGGTATACCAAATTTTAAATAACCCATCTTTTAGGATATTACCAATAGGGATATACTCAGCACGGTCATAAATAGTGATTTTGAACAGGTTGTAGGTTGTAAGTTGTAGGTATAGTGTTTAAGAAAAAGATTTTGGGGTTGGTTATCCTTTGGAGTTTAGGCTTTAGCCTTTCATAACTAATGAAATCCTAAAGGATTAACTCCGAAAGCTACATAGCCTGTCTTGAATTCGCTTACCCCAAAATATTTATCTTAAGAGCTATAGTAGGCGTAACCTACAACTTACAACTTACAACTTACAACACAGATTGCCCCAAGTTATTGAGAAGGTACAAAATCGCAGATTATGCCCGCGTTGAGTATATTTAATCTTCTACAAGGCAATACCGTACCATCATGAAGAATAGCCAAAGAAGTAAAACCAATAGGACAGAATCCTCCCTCTGTCTTAGAAAAGGGCTTCCCATTATTAGAAATAGCCCATAGAGGTCTTCTTCTTCTGATTACTAAGTTGCTTTCTTTAACATCATTATCTTCTACCCGCTGGTTGATATAATTATAAACATCCTTAAGCTCTAACGTGGATTTCGACACCCCTTTGGGAAAAATCTCGATTTTCTAAGTGCCGATAAACATTACTTCTCTGGATTTTGGGGTAACCTCCAAGAATTCCAGAAATTGGCTTTTCAGGGGCAAAACCGAGTTTTTGGGCTTTTTTGGGCTACGGTAGATGATTGGCCGGAATGCCGCAATCTGCTGTAAGTGCTGACTACTTCTAAGCTTAAAAAATAGACAAAACCGATAGCGCCCTGTCGAAATCCACGCTCT
>JASEGY010000243.1:5082-5883 GCA_030019105.1 bacterium
CTAAAATCCTGCAAAGGTGGCGTGATCCATGACTTTAGGCAATGTTGTTAATCACGGCCGAAACGATGAACATCGCCGAAGAACATATTTATAGAGATTCTACATCCTGAATGTTCCAAGTCCTAAGCTAACCTGAAGAGCGATATCGATTTCTTTCATCTTTGAAGGAGGAAGAGTCCCAACTAAGTTTAGAAGCCGTTTTTTATCAACGGTGTAAATTTGGCCCAGGTGGACAGCAGAGTCATGATCTAAACCACTTTCTTGAGGTGTTATTAGAACTCCAACAGGCAATCGGGTTACTTTGAGGTTGCTGGTAATAGCCGCGACAATAATCAACTGACTGGCTTGATTACCAATGTCATTTTGGACGATTAAGCCTGGATGAATCCCTTTTATTTCCTTGTGTAACGCCGGTGAAAAATTCAAGGAGTAAATTTCGCCCCTTTTAGGATTTTTTATCATCCATCTACCTCCAGGGTTTCAGAAGAGATAGAGAGGAAATCCTCAGCCAGTTTCTGGTCAGATTGCGCAAGTTCAGCATAGATTTCTTTTGCCTTGAGCAGGGTTTTTTGATCTTGATACGCATTCAGCAGCTTTTCTAAGGCGAGCCTGATAACTGAACTCCTCGATTGATGATGGGTTTTAGCATAAGTATCTACCTCTTCAAAGAGATATTCGGGAAGACTTACAGCGGTTTTGACAGTAACGGCCATTTATTATACCTCCTCGTATAATAGTATTATTAAGTAGTAGGAGTAATAATAGTAGTAGTAGTATGAGGGGGGGAGCGCGAGGGGGGGA
>JASEGY010000244.1 GCA_030019105.1 bacterium
GACCACCAGGATGAGATAGAACAAGAGATTATGGAAAATAGAATAGAAAATGTAGCAGAGAAGTACGGCTTACAGATGGATAGAGACGGGAGATTAATCCCCAGGGAGAGATAGTAATGGCTGAAAAACCTCACGAGATATTTGCCAGGTTATACCTTGACGAAGATGTTCATAAACAGCTTGCTAATGCCTTACGTTTGAGAGGGTTTGACGTGCTAAGTGTCCATGAGGTGTGGCATGCAGGGCTCAATGATACCCAACAGCTTGACTATGCAGTGACAGAGAAGCGTGCTATTGTGACATTTAATGTGGCAGATTATGTGAAACTTAACAAGCAATATCTGACATCAGACAGAGAACATTACGGAATAATTGTTTCTGCACAATTACCTGTCGGTGAGATGCTTAGAAGACTTTTAGGATTATTGAATAAGTTTACCGCTGGAGAGTTAAAGAATAACTTGTGGTGGTTGTAAGGTAAACAGGCGATGTTCATCGTTTCGGCCATTTTACCGCAGAGCGAGGAGGTGTAGCGGCGACCCTTGTGGTCGCTATTAGGCAGGGACAAGCTGGCCTTGTTCATCGTTTCGGCAAAAAGTGCTTGATCAAATTGGGTGTTGTAGTTGCAGAGCTTGCTCTGCCGTAATGTCGAGCAAGCTCAACCACTACAAAATTGATCCAATAGCCCAAACGATGAACAAGGCCGACAAGCCCTGCCGCTACATTGCATATGTTTGAATTTCTCGCCGTGGCCCAAACGATGATCAAGGCCCCGTTGTTCGTGTCCGGGGTAATAAAGAATAGCCTCAGAATAAACCATGAACACGGATAACGGACACGGACTTCGTGTATATTCGTGTTAATTCGTGGCAAATTAACATATTCCAACAAGAAAAGGAGGAAGTAGTAAATGAAAAATTTCATGTTAAGAGGAAGAAACAAAAAAGGGAGAGGTGGTTACTATCTATTTTTGAATCTGTTATTTTTAGGTGTATTTTATCTTTCAACGGTCATGGCTTTTGCTGATGAAAACCAACCAAACCTGGCTCCAATCAACCCGGCCTTCAAGGAATACATGGACCGGGTTCAGGTCGGAAAAGCACCACTGTTACTCACTACAGATGGATATGGCCTGGGCTTGATCCCTGCCCCGCTGGATATGAGTCACCTCAAAGGACTCAGCATCATTTCAGGTTCTCCACGAGTATCCTACCCTACCTCTTATGACCTCAGAACCCTGGGCCAGGTAACCCCAGTCAAAGATCAGGGAGGGTGCGGCTCATGCTGGACATTTGCTACCTACGGCTCGCTTGAGTCCTGGATGTTAGGGGAAGATCCGGGGGATACACGGGATTTCTCCGAGAACAACCTCAAGGAGTGCCACGGTTTTAATTCGGGGGGATGCGAGGGTGGAAATCAGTGGATGAGTACTGCCTATCTCACTCGTTGGGGTGGACCAATAAATGAGACGGATGATCCTTACCAGGCCAGTGATGTGAGCTGCAACTCTGGATTGACAGCAAGAAAGCATATCGAGAGTGTTCTTTTGGCCCCTGATCGGACTGGGCCTCTGGATAACGATAACATCAAGCAGACTGTGATGGACTACGGGGCGATGTATACGAGTATGTACTATGACGGTAATTATTACAACTCAAGTAACTATACTTATTATTACAATGGGGGGACATCCAGTAATCATGCAGTGGCCATCGTGGGATGGGACGATAACAAGGTTGTTACAGGTGGCACCTCTTCCCCTACGCCTTCCGGTAACGGGGCCTGGATTGTCCGAAACAGTTGGAGTCCCGGGTGGGGTGATGGTGGCTATTTCTATGTCTCCTACTATGACACTAAGATTGGAAGCAGTAATGCCTCATTTATCAACGCTGTGGAGCCTGGTTCTACCATCTACCAGTATGATCCTCTTGGTAATATTGGCAATGCGGGTTATTCGAACGATACTGCATGGGGATCAAATATCTTTACCGCCACGGCCAATGAATATTTAACCTCAGTAGGGACTTACGCCGCAACCGTCAATACCACCTTTGATATATACATTTACGATACCTTCAGCGCTGGTAGTTTCTCGGGCCTATTGGGCAGCAAGACCGTTACGCTCACTTATCCTGGCTACCACACGATTCACCTCGACACTCCTATTCAGCTTACAAATGGAGACGACTTTTCAGTGGTAATCAAGTTTACCACTCCGGGATATAACTACCCTATTCCTTATGAGAACCCTGTTCCTGGATACTCTTCTGCAGCCACCGCAAGTTCTGGCCAAAGCTATACAAGCCCCAATGGCAGCGCATGGACAGACATTACGAGTTGGACAGCGATTTCTAATTCTAATGTCTGCATCAAAGGGATAGCCCACCCAGCACCAACAGCCGATGCTGGTGCTGATGACAGTATCTGCTCCGGAAGCTGCGCTACCTTAAATGGGCAAGCCTCGGGTGGGACTCCATCTTACACTTACTCCTGGAGCCCGGCTACCGGTCTCGATTATTCCGATAGTCCAACTCCCAGTGCCTGCCCGGATACAACCACTACCTACACCCTGACCGTGACTGATGCCAATGGCTGTACTGCTGCGGATCAGGTAGTAATTACAGTCAACATGGTGATAGCCAATGCCGGGGCTGATGATAGTATCTGCTCCGGAAGTTGCACTACCTTAAACGGGCAAGCATCAGGTGGGACCCCATCCTACACTTACTCCTGGAGTCCGGCCACCGGTCTCGATTATTCCGATAGTCCCACTCCCAATGCCTGTCCGGATACCACCACCACCTACACTCTGACCGTAGAAGATGATAATGGCTGTACTGGTACGGATCAGGTGACAGTCACAGTCAACATAGTAATAGCCGATGCTGGAGATGATGATACCATCTGTTCTGGATGTTGTACCACCTTAAATGGCTCGGCTACAGGTGGAAGTTCACCATATACCTACTTCTGGAGTCCGGCCACCGGTCTTGATCATCCTGATAGTCCCACTCCCAATGCCTGCCCGGATACCACCACCATCTACACTCTCACTGTAACCGATAATAATGGCTGCACTGCTCAGGATCAGGTGCTCGTAACAGTTACAGTTGAGGCTTCATGGACCTTTCTGGTCTACCTTGATGGTGACAATAATCTGGAGGATGCGGGGATAGATGACCTCAATGAGATGGAGATCCCCGTATCCAGTGGCCGGGTGAATGTGGTGGTTCAATTTGACCGGATAGCGGGATATAACTTCAGTAATGGGAACTGGACGACCACCAGAAGGTATCTGGTCACTCAGGATGGTAATCCTGGGGTGATTAATTCTGTCCTACTGGAAGATATGGGTGAGCTGAATATGGGTGATCCAGCTACCCTGGTAGACTTTGTAGAATGGGGAATGGATAACTACCCGGCCAATCACTATGCCCTGATCCTCTGGAATCACGGCGGCGGCTGGCGGGAGCGAATGGAAGAGATACTGAAGGCCCAGAGTAAAAAAGGAAGCGATCGGGCCGTATGTTGGGATGATACTGATGGCGGCGACTGCCTCTTTATGAGCGAGGTCAAGGATGCCCTGGTCCAGGTGGCTCTCGAACGTCAGCCCCTTGATCTGCTTGGTTTTGACGCCTGTCTGATGAATATGATTGAGGTGGCCTACCAGGTAAGAGACCATGCCGGGATAATGGTTGGTTCCGAAGAGGTCGAGCCTGGAGACGGCTGGCCTTATGATCCTATCCTGGGTGATCTGAATGCTAATCCGGCTATGAGTCCGGCCGAGTTAGGCACGGTTATTGTTGACCGCTACGGGGAATCTTATCCAGGCGATCCCTGGGTAACCCAGTCAGCCATAGACCTGACCACTATCCCCAACTTAACTACCCTGGTAAGTGATCTGGCTGACTCCCTTGTTTCTCCTTACTGGGATGAAATCAGGACCGCCAGGCAGCAAAGTGAGTCCTTTGCTATCTTCCAGAATATTGATCTTTATCATTTTGTAGATTTACTCGGGGAATTCCCTGATCCAGGCCCTGGTCCTGATGATCTTCGGGCACTCTGCGCTCAGGTTAAAGCTCAGCTTGCCTCTACGATTCTGGCTAATTATTCTCATCCTGATCGGCCAAATTCACACGGCCTGGCCATCTACTTCCCGGAGACAGAATTGGAATTTGACCCTGAGTATGCCTGCAGCATTATTGATTTCCCCTGTGATACCCTCTGGGATGAATTTCTGGCCTGGTATCGGACTATTCTAACAGCTAGTGCCGGCGCTGATGTGAGTGTCTGCACGGGAACCTGCACCACCTTAAATGGCTCGGCCTCGGGTGGAACTTCACCTTATACTTACTCCTGGAGTCCGGTCACCGGTCTTGATCATCCCGACAGTCCAACCCCTAATGCCTGCCCGACTACCACCACTACCTACACCCTAACCGTGACCGATAGCAATGGTTGTACTGATCAGGCTCAAGTAGTAGTAACAGTTAATAGCTCCATAGTAGCAGCCGATTTCTCCGGCCTGCCTACTGCTGGTTCCGCTCCTCTGACGGTTGATTTCAGCGACTTATCCAGCGGAGATGTTCTCTCCTGGCTATGGGATTTCGGGGATGGGAATACCAGCACCGCTCAGAATCCGTTGCACATCTACACTGACTCCGGCACTTACACCGTCTCCCTGACTGTCTCAGACACCTGCGGGTCTGACTCGGAGACCAGGACAGACTACATCACGGTCACCGATACCACAGCCACCGTCCTATCTGTCTCCCCAGCGACTAAGACTGTTGGCCTGGGAAATACTTTCATCCTTGACATAAATCTTACCAATGCCCCTGAATTTGACTCCTTAGGTGCCTATCTTTCTTTTGACACCAATACCTTGGAGGTGACCAATCTTGCTCAAGGCCCATTCCCTCCAGGTGCCGCTCCCCTTACATCTAGTTATGACAATCAGACTGGACAGACCAATTATGCCATTGGGCTATTCTCCGGCCTAGCCCAGGGTTCCGGAACCGTGCTCACCATCACCTTCAAGGCCAATGCTAAAGGAACTTCCCCCATTAACTTTGACTTTATTCCCCCAAGAAACACAGAGATACTCAATGGTATCGCTCCTGTCCCCTTTACCACTGCCCCTGGAGAAGTGACAGTAGTTGAACATGGTAGTCTTGATGGCTATGTGGTATTTGACCTTCCACGGGTAAATGATCATTTAGGCATTGAGGTGGCTATTGAGGGTACTGTTCTTGAAACTACTACGGATAGTGATGGCTACTTCTTGATCGAGAATATCCTGCCGGCTACTTACCAGGTGACTGCCTGTGTTCCTGGCGCCTCTCCAGGATGCTGGGAAACCGTAAGCATTTCAGCCGGGACAAAGACAACCCTTGATACACTAACACTCTTAAATGCGGATGCCAATGGAGACTGTATGGTCAGTCTCATGGACTTTGGCTATCTTAAGTTAGCCTTTCTTAAGACCTGTGATGATCCTGGCTGGGAGGATTCAGACTGTTATACGAGAGAAGACTATATCAACTCTGACTTCAATGGAGATGGAATGGTCAGCCTGATGGATTTTGGCTTCCTTAAACTAAACTTCCTCCAAACAACTACTTGTCCTTGCATTACGCCTCTTGTTGCTGCTTCTTCTCTGGCAGCAACCAAAGTTCCCCCTCTGTCTGTCAGGAATAGTTTAGCCACCCAGGCAATGGGACAAACTACCACCCTTAGGCTAAGCCCCCGAGGAAATGAGGTAAATGTTGGGGATATCTTCACTCTTGACATAGACCTTGCCAATGTCCCCGAGTTTGACTCTCTGGGCGCTTATCTTTCTTTTGACGCCAATACCTTAGAGGTAA
>JASEGY010000245.1 GCA_030019105.1 bacterium
CATAGCCTATCTTGAATTCGCTTACCCCAAAATATTTATCTTAAGAGCTATACAACACCCATCAAACCAAATTTGATTAAGCGCTATTGGCCGAAACGATGACCATCGCCAAAATTAATAACCTCTTGTCATAAGAAGGACCCTTTTATTGTATTCTAAAAAAACCTCTTTAATCAGAAATGAAGGCACCCCTTGCATAATCTCTATCTGATATTCCAACCATTCTTCCGAAGACAGAGCATTTCCAAAAGGCCTGATTTCTTCAGAAGGCATATAAGGACGAAGGATATCCTTAATTTCTGTTTTAATTGCTGATAAGCGCTCATCATCATCTATTGTCTCCAGATTAACTAAATTATCCAGGGCACAATGCAAACGCATTGACTCCCTTTCATCCTTACTATCGCCAAACTCTTCCCACATCCGGATGTAAAGCTTGAATATCTCTAAGAGTCCAATAGTAGGATAAATGCCTCCAATTTCCCAATCAGCGATAAGCCGCTTATAGTAATCGACTGCTTCCTTAAATCTGTTTTTTGCTCCCCGGCGGTGACCCAGACCAAGAAGCAGGATGGCTTGAGCATGAGATAATTCAGCTAAGCCGCCCCAAATCTGCTGAGCGTATTTACGGTTTTCCATATCTACGGAAAGACCATGCGCCAATTCATCAAGTTGACGGGCATAAGTCTGAGTAGTAGGCGACTCAGTAAAATCT
Source organism: bacterium (assembly GCA_030019105.1). Lineage (GTDB taxonomy): Bacteria > UBA9089 > JASEGY01 > JASEGY01 > JASEGY01 > JASEGY01. Next base: position 716 of record JASEGY010000245.1, read on the forward strand.
GCGCTCTCCAAAGCCACTCTTAACTCCTTGTTTTTTTCCATTTGCTTTACTTTTTTTTCGATAGCCTCAGCCAGCTTATTGATCATATCTTCATTCATCTCTTCCAGCTCAAAAAAATCTATCAAATCAATAATTTCCACCTTCTGCTTATATTCATATAGCACCGTTATTATCCTTGCCTGCTTAGATAAAGGCATCTCCTTAAGAAAGGTCTGTAAGCCCAGAGCAATAAAGATATCCCCTCCTCCCACGACCCCTTCTTTGCAGAGGAGCTGTTTTTCTATTTGCTTCCGGTAAGACTGCAAAACCCGGCTGTCTTTATTTTCAGAATAAGCCTGGAAAGCAAATAACATTGCTTCATTAAGTTCCGGTTCCCGTCTCTCATTTTTCCAAAGAACATCTAATTTCTTTTCATACACTTTAATAACTTCATACATCCTTAAAGCAGTGTCTCTCAGAATAGTTTCCAGGTCTTCATCAGAAAAGGCGATAGCATTATTAGAGAAATTATAGGCCATCTCCAGGTATTTCCCCTTCTCTTCATCGCCGGCCTTCATCGCCTTTTTAAAGGCCCAATCCCGCAAGAAAGTATAACGCCGCCGAATACCTCTCTTTAAACCCGGATCCTTTATTTCATTCTCCTCTAATATATCTAAGGCGATTTTAGATTCCTCAATCGCCATTATATTGGGGTTCTTTTCTAAAGGTTCTTCGACCATCGGTTCCTCAACCAGGATCCTTAACCCTTTAACATAATGCCGGGCGGCCTTGATTTCAGCCTCTATCTTTTTCTTCTCCGCCTTACCACTCCGGATATCCTTAATCCTCTCCAAAGCAGAACTAAGAACCCTTAGAGCTTCTTCATAGCAGCCAAACTTAGAATAAACCAGAGACAACCGGTAAGAAAGCTCACCGCAATGTTGGGGGTCTTGTGTCTCCTGAATCTGAGTAATTAAAGAGTTAATACTCGTGGTATACTCCAATTCCATATCTAAAACAGCGCCTTGTTCATCAACCCAGAGGAGATGACAAATAAGCTTGCCTGTCTCAGGATTGATTTCAGGCCCGGGAATTGATCTTTCTCCTAAGGTGTAATCCTGGACAACGCCGATGACACAGGCCATATCCGAAGCCAGCGACCTTACCAGATCCCCGGCCGTAAAGATATGATCCCAGGAATAGGCATCTTTTCCCTTGTGCTTATATTCTTTCACTCTATCCGGCCTGACAATAGGCCGTTCCATACCGCCAAGGAGGCGTTCCTCTTTACGAGAGAATTGCCATAAGTTTTTAATAGCCCCTTTTCCTCTCATTGATTCCTCGGAAACAAAAAAACCGGCAAAAGAACCACCAGATCTCTCCACAAGGGTACTACTTTTTATCGTTGCCGGAGTCCCTCCTGAACCGATAATCAAATGAGGCCCCCCTTCTAAACCCATCTCCAGACCGGCTGACCAATCATCATCTTCACTAAGGACAATATTTCCGTTAATAAATCGGCCGTCACTTTTCTTTAATCTTCTCTTCATTTCCTCAAACCCGGTCACCTTTACTCTAATCCCTGCCTCAATCAAAGTTTGAATCAACTCCTCATGCCTTTTCCGAAAGAGTACAGCTACTTTAATCTCCCCTCGCGAAATACCCAGCTCTTTTTCAAGTCCATCAAGTATACGGGAAATTAATCGGGAATAGAATTTGCTCATATCTCCTTCTTTTATCGTCTCATTAATGACCCTTCCTAACTCAATCTTTTCCGTTCCCGGGCAAGTGGCCACCTTAAACATATACATATCAGGAAGCTCAAGAATACCCCCTTTTTCACCCTCAGCAAATACAGCCGCAACAAGCGTTCTCATCTTGTCCTTATCCACTATCCCCTCATCCATCTCCAGAAGACCAAGGACCGTATCTATCTTGCGGGAACCAAGACCAAAGGTTTGACCAATAATGGGTGTGGGCCAGTCCTTACGTTCCCCTTCACTACACTTTATAGTCCATTTTCTCTGCCGGTCACCAGCGAGCACTATCCTCTGTTGTTCCAGGATAGCAATACGCATACGCGATTTATTGGCGGGATTTTTATTCGCTCCAATATACTTTAGCGCATGGGCGGTCCAGCATCCCAAAAGATTACTTGCTAAGGTGAAATCTCTACTCAGACAACCGGCTGTCTTTTCTTCAGAAACTACTGTCTTTTTTGTAGGTTTCTTTAATACTGAGATTTTCTTGACCTTACATTCCGGTAGATCACGATCCGGCGTTCGGATAAAATTTTCTCTCATTTTTTCATCTCTCCCGTCCGAAAACCAGGTTGCTTGAACAGTAAGCGTTCGGGACGGTTCACCTTACTGTGATAGCTTGCGGCAGGTTGCCAGGTTCAAAGTTCAAGGTTCAAGGTTGGTCACCTTACGCTATTTGAACTGTGAACCGTGAACCCTGAACCTTGAACCCTAAGGTTTCACAAGAAAATGGACGATTATGAACCGTCCCAAGCGTTCAGATATCAGGTTTCAGGTATCAGCTTTTAAAACTGAAAACGCTCATCGGTTCCTCCGCGCCTGTTGCCGTACCCGATATAACCTTTCCGTAAAGCCGCCTTCCTGTTCAAAGGCTTTTGCTTGTGCCGCCAGTTGACGGTCAAGCAGGCTGCAAGCAACTGCTATCAGGGCCAAAGCGGCGTTAGCCGCAATTTCAGGATAGGTGGACTGAGTGGACCTTGTGGACTTTGTGGACTGTCCACCTTGTCCATTATTCATGCCGGCCTCCTCTACGAACTTCTCCGCGTCCGACACGCGCACTTCGCCGGTTAGAAAGCAGGCCCTCGGCCAAAAGCAGTCCCAGAACTATGCCCAGAAACCTGTTGCCCAATTCTCTTCCCTGTCTGGATTCATAAATGACATCTCCTACCTCCTCAGTCGAGGAGATAAATCTAACCTCCGTATCTTTGAGGGTTTTTTCGATCTCTGATTTATTGAGAAACGAAAGGTCTGATTCTGATAAATCCGGCCTGGCCACGAAGTGTTCTTTCGTCCCTTGCGGCCAATTAACTTGATACATCCCGGCGAGACTTAAACGGCCATAATCAGCCATCAGGGAAGCCCCTTTTTGAATAGGCTTGATCTGCCTCGATTCTCCTCGGGGATCAATAATAATGAGGGGCTCCTCTGTGGTAACAGGCCGCTCATACCGGTCGCCAACCATGAATTCTCCCGGAGTTGACGAAAAATTGCGGTTCAAATAGTAAGTCAACCGGTGCACCAGAGGAAGATAAAATAGGGAAAGGGGCAAATTGTTCCAACCGGTATCTCCGCTGCTGGTGACCATAATGATCCGTCCCTTCCCCCATTTTCCTTCAATAATGGCCGGATGACCTCCGTCAAATTTAGCCAGGGTCCATGAAGAAGGCAGCGGATCTACTTCAAAGATTTGATAGAAGTGACTCTCTTCCAATCCCCTTTTCAGGGACTTAAATGGGCCAAAGACATAATGGTCAAGATCAAAAGAGACAATGCGGAAAGGCTTATCCTTTCCTTCAAGAACGGTTATTGGTTTAGCCGGAAGCAAGTGACCAAGCCTTTCGCCAACCGTGCCTTTCCCACCCAGGAAAATAAGCAGGCCACCGCCGGCTTCAAGATATTCAGTCAAGGCAGCTTCCATCCCGGCAGAAATATCTTCCACATTGATCAGGGTAATAAGATCATACTGCCCAAGATCAAACTCCGCCAGATCGACGGCCGCACCGAAGGCCGGCAGGATGAGGTATCCTTTTTCTTCCGGCCCGCCAGGCCGGCTCGGCCCGCCAGGCCGGCTCGGCCCGGCTGGTCTCAGGGCATAATTAAAATAAAGGGTTTCTTCCTCCTTAGGGGCAATAGTCAGGACCTTTATTACCTCCGGGAGGCGGAGAGAAAAAGGGTAGAGATTGTCCAAAACAAGCCCATCCTCTTTAAGGGCCAGATAACCGGTATGTTCTCCGCTCTTTCTAAAGGTGTAGTAAAAATTGATTGATGTCTCTTCGTTTGGGCCTGCTTTTAAGGTTCGCTGTCCCCTTTTATCAGCGTCTATGTACAGGCTAATAAACAGCTCCTTTTCTTTAGCGTCGAAATTCTTGATCCTGGCACCCAATTTAAGAGGGATATCGGTTACCTGGATGGCAGGCATATCAAGACCAACAATAGCCGCATTTTCGATTGTGTCATCCGGCGGGCCGAGCCGGCCTGGCGGAGGTAAGCAGAACAATTTTATTTTTGGATCAGGCTTTATCGCCTCCATTCCTTGCCAGGCTCTTTTTTGGCCGTCACTTAAGAGATATATCTCTGCATTAGGGGTGGTTTTGGCCTCAAGGATTTTGTAGGTCTGATTAAGGGCCGGGGCAATTGATCCGCTTTCATGCGTAGTTTCTATCCGCTGGATTTCACGTTTTACCCGGGCTAAATTGAAGGTGGGAGGATTAAAGATGACCTCCGGTTGATCAGCGGCCAGGACAAGAGTTGCCCTGTCCCCTTCCTGAAGGGATTCCAGAACCTTCAGGGCGGTTTCTTTAGCCCGGTCAATAGCGGCTGTCCCCCCCGCTGAGTAAGCGGCCATACTGTAAGAGACATCGATGATGAAAACAGCCGTTGTTTTTGCTCTCTCCCCAAAACCGCTTGCGAAGCCGGTTTCCGATCTAAGGGTTGGTCTGGCCAGGGCAAGGGAGAAAAAAACAATGATAAGTATCCGTAAGGCCAGGAGAAGAAGCTGCTGGAGTTGAAACCGCCGTTTTTTCCTTCCTTCCAGGAACCGCAAGAACATCAAGCTGCTAAATTGGATCTTACGGATCCTTCGTTTGGCCACAACGTGAATAATGATTGGGATGCCGGCTCCCAATAGACCTAATAAAAAAAGGGGATTAAGAAAAGTAAGCATTAAGGTAGATTATAACAAATTAGGAGCTGATTTGTCAAAGGAAAAATGTAACCGTTCACGGAACGCTGAAATTAGAAATTAGAAATTGGAAATTGGAAATTAGGGCATTGATTATCGTTTCGGCCAATAGCAACCTTCCCGAAAGCTTGAAGCTTTCGGGAAGGTAAAATGATAGACTCCAATCTCCGATAGTCACTATAGCTCTTAAGATAAATATTTTGGGGTAAG
>JASEGY010000246.1 GCA_030019105.1 bacterium
ACAACCTACAACCTACAACTTACAACAGATACCCATTAAATTTGAAGAGGATACATATTATGCAACCATTTTCAGGTATGCCAGTAAAGCAAATCGATTTTATCGAAACCTCTTCTTCAGCCATTGCTCGAATACCGGGTCGGCTATTTGATAGATCCCTCTTGTCTCTTTTTGAATCAGGCCTTTAGTTATCAAATATTCCAGGTATTTACTTACTACATTTACCCCTTCACCCAGATTTTTAGAAATATCATTTAGTTTTCCCACCTCGTATTCTACCATTACCCTTAAAGCAGCCCGTTCTTTATCACTTAATCTGTAGAACTCTTCCTCAAAGATTATGGTGACTTCTTCCTCAAGGATATCTTCAAAAACTGCTTTAACTGTCTCCGGTTCAATTACTTCTGTTGCTACTCCCTGCAACTGCCTGCCCAGTAACTGAAGATAAAAAGGTATTCCGCTGGTCAAGCTATGCGCCACTTCCACCGCTTGAGGCTCTATCTTTTGCCGCAGATTTGTCACCAGCAGTTCTCCGGTTGTTGTCTTGTCGAAAGGCTCAATCATTTTGATGATGAACTGCCGGTAGAAGGCGGAAGAAGGAGAAAGCACAGCCATCTCCATCGTCTTTCTTATCGAGCCGGAGACACAAAGTATGGTATGTTCCAATCGCTCATTGACGGTTCTAATCTTTCTAATGACACCCTCGCCTAATTTCTTGCCGTTTGTTACATCAACAAGAGCGGGAAATTCCTCTAAGATCAAGATCGTTCGAACCCGGGCTTCTTTAGATAACTCTTCGGTTAAGCCAAATATCTTCTCTAACAATATATTGGCATCCAACACCTTATTTTTGCGTGACAATTCAATCTCTATCTCATCGAGAATCTTTATAGAAAAACCTGCTTCCCTCAGAATCTCTTTAATTTTGTCTTTTAGCAATCCCTTTATCTTATATTTCGTCGGAAGTTTATTCTTAAAGGCAGTTAATATAGTCTGAATCAACTGGTCAGAGAATTCCTTAAGAGTGCTTTCTACCAGATTCCAGACAGAGAAGTAAACAACTACTATATTTTCGTTATCTTTAAGGCGGTTAGCGACTTCTAATAAAATAGAGGTCTTCCCTACACGGCGGGAACCGATCAGGGCAAACCCCATATCAATACTCTCATCCGTCAGGGTAGTCACCATCTCTTTGAGTAAATCTTCCCTGTTAATAAAATTTTCTTTTACAGCGGGTTTTAAAGTAAATCCCATTATTCCTCTTTAAGTATAGCGATCTCCTGGGCATTTACCGGCCGAATGAAACGATGCCCCGAATTGCCCTTGCAACTATTTGCATGAACTTCTTATTTTTATCATAAATCCCTTCCGTTGTCAATAAAAAAGGAAATCTATTCTAACCTGAAATTTCTCCTTGCCTCGTGGCAGAAAATGTGATATAGTTGGAGTAACTTGACAATGTTACATTTAAAAATTTAGACAGGATTAACCAGGATTTACAGGATACAAGATGATAATGAAAAAAATCTTCGAATATTTGGGAAAAAATCCATTATAAATCCTGTTCATCCTGTTTATCCTGTCAAAAAAATCCTAATGTAACATTGTCAAAGTAATTACATATCTACTGAGCATCAAAGGGTATCTTCTCAATAATTCGACCTGTGCGGTTAGAAATTGAGGTCAGACGGCCACGATTTTTACCCGGGAGACCAAATTCAACCCCAATGGAAGAGCTAATTAACCGGATAGAGAGTCATTTATTGGAATTTAAAAGGGAGATGCCGGCGCCGGATGCCCTGGCTAAAGAGCTGGTTGCGTTTTCTAATACAAAGGGAGGGAAAATTGTTATTGGTGTCCTGGATAAGACAAGAGAGATATTTGGGATAGATATTACGCAAGATATAGAAGAGTATGTGATGAATGTTTCAAGTAATAATTGTCATCCTATTATTTCACCTTTAGTAGAATTTTACACTATTGAAGGAAAGACTATTTGCGTTATTGAGATATTTCCCGGCAAACTGAAACCTTATTTTGTAACAAAGAAGGGAGCAGAGAAAGGGGTTTATATCCGCATTGGTTCGACCAACAGGATTGCTGAGGCAAGCTGGATAAATGAATTAAGCCGGCAGAGTAGAAACATAACCTATGACCGATTGGAAGTAGTAGAAGCCACCATCGATGACTTTGATCTCCAGAAAATAAATTTCTACCAGAGACGAAAGAATGAGAAGCTGGGAACTCCTCTTGAAGAGATTTCTCCGGAATATCTTGAGAAAATTGGCCTTTTGAAAAGGTTTAATGGCCACAAAATACCAACTATCGGGGGACTTTTACTAATGGGTAAAAATCCTCAACAGATGACATCTCTTCCTCGAGCAGTAGTCAAATGCGCTCGCTTTAAGGGAAAAGAAAAAGGAATTTTCATTGATCAAGCAGTAATAGAAGACTGTCTTTACGAACAGATAGACAATACTGTGCGTTTTATTGCTAAAAACATTCGACTGGGAGGAATCATTAAAGGTTTGTTGCGGCATGACATTTATGAATACCCCATGGAAGTCCTTCGGGAAGCGATTACCAATGCTATTGTCCATCGGGATTATTTCCTTGCGGATTCCAAGGCAGTCTATGTGGCTATATTTGATGACCGAATAGAGATAACAAGCCCTGGATTATTACCTATCGGCGTAGAAATTGAGAACCTCGGCAAGCAGCAAAAAACAAGAAATCCTCTTATTGCCAGGATGCTTTTTGAGATGGACTACTTTGATGAATGGGGCCAGGGAATAAATAAGATGAAGGCTTTGATGAAAGAAAATAATCTGCCTGAGCCTGTTTTTAATGAAGAGATAGATGAGTTTAAGGTTGCTCTGTATGGTCCAGGTGAAGATTTTATGAGGAAAGAGGTGATCGGATAAGTGAACGATATCTCGTCTGATCTAATCCAGGCCGGAATTCAGCCTATCAGTCCGGATAGTCCTGCCGGCGCCTTGCTGGGAGCTGAAGATGCGGATTTCGAACAGCTTCAAACAGAGATTCGCAAACTGGACTCCTTTACCAGAGAGCCGGTTGACTGGCATGCAGTAGTCAGCTCAGGCGGCTCTATCCTTACCAGGAAATCCAAGGACCTGCGAGTATTAAGCTATCTTTGTCTGGGGTTGTTTGATCGACAGGGCTATGCGGGTCTATCCATTGGCCTGACCGTCTATCGAGACCTGATTGAGAATTTTTGGGAGACGCTCTATCCGGCGTTACAGCGAAAACGGGGCCGGATTGGCGCTATTACCTGGCTGTCGGAAAAGGTCGGGGCTAAGGTTAGCCAGGATGAACCCACCCTGAAAGACAAGGAGGCCATTAATAAATGTAATGACCTTCTTAAAAGGATCACGGAGCTAATAGACGACAAATTAGGCGAAGATTCACCCGGGCTCAGTGATTTGCAGCGGCCGATTCGGGAACATCTTAAGGCCTTAGAATCCCTGGAACCACCCAAAGTAGAACCATCAGCCCCTTCGAAACCGGAAGAACCCGCCTCACCAGATGCCCTTCCTGCTAAAAAAGGCATAATCTCTCGGGCCGTGTCCTCTCTTCTTAAGCCTGAAGAAATTGGTTCCGTGGAGGAGGCTAACAAAGCTATCCGGGAAGCTCAAGGTATAATTCGTCGGGCGGCCTCCTTTCTGAGAGAAAGCGATCCTGCTAATCCCTTGCCTTACCGGATCAGCCGGGCTATTTCCTGGATGAGTATCAACTCTCTTCCCAATAATAATAATGGTCGAACCTTTATTCCGCCACCCCCTGATAAACCTGAGAGATACGAGCAAGCCCTGTTGAGCGGGAATGCTCAAGCCATTCTGGCGGAAGCGGAGGCCCGCTTTTCTCAAGCATTCTACTGGCTGGACTTGCAGCGATTTGTAGTTCAGGCCTTCTCAGCTCTGGGGCCGGCTTACCAGAAGGCACAACAGGCCGTGTGCCAGGAGCTAAGGTCCTTTCTATCCCGGCTTCCTGGATTAATAGAGCTTCAGTTCCAAAGCGGCCTCCCCTTTGCCAATGACCAGACGAAATTGTGGATCAAAAATGAGATATTGCCGGCTAAAACAGGGGAATCTCCCCCAGAGGGTGAAGCAGAACAGGATCAATTAAAAAAGGCGGTAAAGGAAGCAGGACGCCTTGTATTTGATGGAAAATTGAGAGAGGCAGTGGTCCTCTTACAGGAGGGCTTAGAGCAGCGGCCGGTTCGTCGAGACCGGTTTTTATGGCGATTAAGTCTGGCCAGGTTGTGTTTGGAAGCGGGACAGCCACAGCTTGCCGCGGCCCAGCTTGAATCCTTAGATGAAGAAAGCCGGCGTTTTTCGTTGGAAGAATGGGAGCCTGGTTTGTGCCTGGAGGTCGTTCGCTCGCTGTTACAATGTCAATACAAACTGATCGAAGACTTAAAGAAGCGTCCGCCACCACCTGAGCTTACCGAGCGGGTAAATCAGTTGTATGCCCGCTTATGTAAATTAGATGTGGTCTCGGCCCTGGAGTTTAAGGGCTAATCGATTGCGGATTGCGGAATGCGGATTGCGGAATTGGGCCTTGTTCATCGTTTCGGCCACTCACGAACTTTTTTGTAGTTGCAGAGCTTGCTCTGCCGTAATGTCGAGCAAGCTCGACCACTACAAAATTGCTCCAATAGCCGAAACGATGAACAAGGCCCGGAATTGGAAGAATCCGCAATCTGCAATCCAAAATCAGCAATTGGAAGAAAGGAGATGATTTTTTGCCGAAAACAAGCGTCTCTCAAAACACTGTCGTCAGAACCAGCCGGGGATTATCTGTCGCCGGCACACGAATTACACTTTACAGTATAATGGATTACATTAAAGCTGGTTGGCCGCCTAAACTGATTCGAGACACATTCAATCTGACTGACAACCAGATTGCAGACGTAATGAATTATATTGAAACACACCGCGCAGAAATTGAGACTGAATACCAAATTGTTCTACAACAGGCCGAAGAAACCCGACGATATTGGGAAACCCACAATCGAGAACGTTTCGCTAAAATCGCAGCTATGCCCCCTAAACCTGGACAAGAAAAGATTCGAGCCAGGTTGCAAGCTGCAAAAGCAAGGTTGGAAAGGAGGTGTTAAATGCCTGAGGAATCATTGGGGAATCTTCTGAAATCCCCAATCCGCAATCCGCAATCCGCAATCCGAAATGGGAAGAAAGGAGGTGCTAAATGGCTAAAGAAGGATCAGTCGCTCCAAGAGAACGGGTGAATATAGTTTACAAACCTGCTACTGGCGGGGCACAGGAAGAGGTTGAGCTGCCGCTTAAGTTAGTTATGATGGGGGATTATACCCTCCGTTCTGATGAGACTCCTCTGGAAGACCGCAAAGTAATCAATATTGACAAGGATAATTTCAGCGACGTCATGCGCAAACAAGAGCTTGGGACAACAATAAGTGTGGCTGATAAGCTTTCAGGCGAGGAGGGGGCTCAAATGGCGGTCAACCTTAAGTTTGATACGCTTAAGGATTTTGACCCCGAATCGATCGTCAATCAGGTGCCGGAGCTTAAAAAACTACTCCAACTTCGTGGTGAACTTACTGCCGTGAAGGGTCCCCTGGGAAATATCCCTGCCTTTCGCAAGAAGCTTCAGGGGATACTTGGTGATGAAAAGGCCCGGGAACGTCTGCTCCAGGAACTGGGGGTAGGTAAATAATATTGCGGATTGCGGATTGCAGATTGAGGAATAAAAGATTTTTGTAACCGTTCACCACTAAGACACAAAGACACAAAGAAAATCAGAAGATAGAAGGCAGTAAGCAACAAGCAGAAGGTAAC
>JASEGY010000247.1 GCA_030019105.1 bacterium
ATAGTCTATCTTGAATTCACCTACCCCAAAATATTTATCTTAAGAGCTATAGTTACTCCCGGTTTTTCAGCACCTTATTCAATGTTTCGCTCAAGTTCTTGATCTTATATGGCTTGGCCAGGACAGCGCTGAAACCGTATTCTCTAAAATTAGCCATTATCGGATCATTAGAATAACCGCTGGAGACAATTGCCTTAACCTCAGGGTCTATTTTAAGCAGATTCTTAATGGTTTCCTTACCACCCATCCCCCCTGGTATGGTCAAGTCCATAATAACAGCATCAAAGGGCTGGTCGGATTCAATGGCCTTTTTATACAACTTGATCGCCTCATGACCATTTACAGCCAGCTCTATTTCGTATCCGATAGTCTTAAGCGTTTGAGCCACAGCATCTCTTACTCCCTCTTCGTCATCCATTATGAGCACCCTTCCCTGCCCCGTAATAATCCTCTCGTCGTCGTCTTCCTCCTGCTCCTTGATCAGCATCTCCATTTCAGAAGCCTCAAGATAGAGATAGAAGGTTGTTCCCATGCCCAGCTCGGATTCTACATCAATATATCCCTCATGCTTCTTGATGATGGAATAGGCGGTCGTAAGCCCCAGGCCGCTTTCTTGCTCTTTGGTGCTGAAAAATGGGTCAAATATCTGGGGAAGGTCTTCTTTAGATATACCAATCCCCTGATCCTTGATGGCTATCTTTATATATGCCCCATAGTTTAGAAAAGGGGCATGTTTTTTGCCCACGGCAATGTTTTCAGCCCATATTTTGATTACCCCGCCTTCAGGCATGGCCTGATCAGCATTGATAATCAAATTATTGATGACCTGATTAAGCTGTGCCTGGTCAACTTCAACTGCCCAGAGGTCATCCGGAATAGAAAATTCACACCGGACATTGGATCCACTTAAGACAAGCTCCGCAGAATCTTTTATTAACTTGGCCATAGAAACTACCCTCTTGATCGGCGCTCCACCTCTTGAAAAGGTGAATAATTGATTAGTCAAGTCCGCTGCCTGCCAGCATGCTTTTTCCGCCTTTACTAATTTTCCGAAAGTTTTATCTCCAGGCTTGGCTAACGCCTTTGCCAGGCCAATACTCAGAGTAATTATAGACAGGATGTTGTTAAAATCGTGGGCAATACCCGCGGCAAGGAAGCCAATTGATTCAAGTTTCTGGGTCTTTTGAAGTTCTTTTTCCATCTTCTGCTTTTCGGTGATATCACGCCCAATGCCTAAAATGCCAATTACTTTTCCATCCTGGATTTGCGGTGTTGAAATAAATTCCCCGACTAAATATTTACCTGACTTCGAGAGAATACGCAATTCATGGATTGGTGTTGTCTTTTTTTCCATAACCTGTTGAAAAAGCTTTTTCGCTTTTGGCAAATCATCAAGATGTAAAAGGGAGCTAAACTGCTTGCCAATCCATTTGTCTTTTGGCCAGCCTGTGAGCGTTTCAAAAAAGGAGTTCATTGAAGTAATCCTTCCGTCTTCGGATAAGGTGAAAATTCCGTCCCTGGCGGTTTCAATAAGATTTCGGTACCTTTGTTCCGACTGGTAGAGCGCTTCCTGGGCCTGTTTGCGTTCGGCTACCTCCTCCTTCAGAAGCCTATTAGATATTGACAACTCGGCGGTTCGTTCTTCAACCTGTTTTTCTAAAGAGTCCCTGGAAACAAGGGTCTTTGATAAATCCTCAGCCATTTTATTAAAGGAATCAGCCAGCTCCCCCATTTCATCCCGGGTTTTTAATTCAACCCGTTGTGACAAATCACCCCGGCCGGTTTTTTCTATACCTGAAATAAGCTGTCTAAGCGGCCGGGTGACAAGAAATCTTACTCCTGATAAAGCCCCTAAACTGGATAGAAGTATGACCAAAATCATTACTGAAAAGATGGCCTTTTTAATCCGGGCTATCTTCTGAGACAACCAGGATAAGGAAACACCTACTCGTACCGTGCCGATTATCTCTTCTTTCCCCTTTTCTCCCACTTCGGAAATAATACCTAATCCCTCTTTCTCTTCAGCTAATAGTTTAGTAACTACCGGAATAGTAAATGCCTTAATCGGCTCGGCTCTCTCCTTTCCTGACTGAGCGACAACTTTTCCTTCCTTGTTTTCTATCCTGGCATAAGCAATATCTTTTTCTCTTGTTACCCCCTCAAGAAGTCTGCTTAATGCCTCTCCATCTCCAACTAAGAGACCATATTCACTATTATAGGCCAGATTATTTATGATAGTGTTGACCCGTTCTTCTAATTCTGTTTCAAATATCTGTGTTTGCTCTCTAAGAAAGAACCAGCCAAGAAATATACTAACAATTACAATCAAAAGAGCAGTTAATAAATTAAGTTTAGTCGCTATATTTAATTTCACCCCGCCCCTCCTTACCATTTCCCAAAGACCTCATCTGCTTCTTTAATAATTTTTTTAGGGATATTTATGCCTAATCTGTCGGCCACAGTCAGATTCAGAGACAACTTTGTCTTCCTGGGCACAGTGGCGGCACTATCAGATGAACTCTCTCCCTTCAACATCATTAGCGCTATCTCACCTGATTGCCGCCCAATATCCTCATAATCACAGGACAAGGCCATAAGCGCGCCGGCCTTTACATAGGCCGGTGAAATACCCATCACCGGGATTCTTCTCTTCAGGCTGGAAAGAAGAATGTGTCTGATAACTGCTCTCTGGCAAACCATAGTATCCGGGATCAGCCATAAAGTATCAATATCCATTTCTTCCACCTTTGGGATCTCTTTTATGGAGTTAATAGGATACTCTTTCAGGATAACCCCCATATCTTTGGCTGCTTGCCTGGCTCTTTCGATAATATGTTCATTTTCTTTCAGATTATAAATTACTCCAATCTTTCTTGCCTTCGGAATAATTGCCTTCAGCTCTCCAAACTGTGTCTTAACCGGTATATCAAGTGAAGCGCCGGTTAATCTCTCAGCCTTTAACCCCTCCCCTTCCGGATCAAGAACCATTGAAAAAACTATCGGGATCTTTTTGAAATTTGCCATGGCAAGTTGAGTAGCCTGTAAACCAAAAGTTAAAATCAGGTCCGGGTTCCTTGTCTTTATTTCGTTCACTACTTCTTCTGATTTTGCAATTTCATATTCAATCACCCCTAATTTAATCTCTTCCTCATTTAATTCTTCCCTAACCCCTTTCAGGGCATCATTATATGGAATAACATCCTTGCTTTTGAGCACACTGATTACCTTTTGACGGGCAAGCAAAGGAGAAGAAAAAATACTGAGCAATAAAAAGAGAGTGAGTAGTATCTTCATTTTAACTACCTAACTAAAACTATAGCCGTTCACGGCTTGAAATTGGAAATTAGAAATTGGGTTTTTAGGGATGGTTCACCTTACTGCGAAAGCTTGCGACTGAATAAAATATCGAATATCGAACAAGGAATAACGAATGTCGAAGGAAAAAGGCGAACAAGACTTCATAATTCGAAATTCTTTATTCGATATTCGATATTCAATCCACAAGTTTTCACAGTAAAATTGTAGATTATGAACCGTCCCGGTTTTTACGCTTTCTCTAATTTCCAATTTCAAATTTCTAATTTCAGCGTTCCGTGAACGCTTACCTTAGAACCTACAACTTATCCCCACCGTTATCTTGCAGCCAATCTCATCACTTAAAGGATATTTATCCGTAAAAATAAGCGCGCTGCCGGGTGGATACTCGTAATGTTTATTATTTAAAAGATTAAAAGCAGCTAAATATACTTCGCCGGCATCCTGAAAGAAACGATGTCCTACCCTGTAATTAACAATAGTATAAGCCCCGACCTTTCCTTCAGCCCATTTGGCTTCATCTACATAATGGACTGACAGGTTGGTTGTAATCCCCGGTGAAGATTTAAATCTTAAGCCGGCATTAATCTTATGTAATGGTATGGATTTTTCCCGGTCGTCTTTCTTGACCCCCCTGGCGGGATCATTCTTGCGAAAGGTATATTCTTGATAAGAATAATTCATAGTTGCGCTTAGCCAGTCAGTAAGGAATAAATCCATTCCGAGCTCACCACCGATACCCAGCATTTCACCCCGGTTTTCCACACTGCTATCAAAGACCTGAGGAATTTTACCATCCTGGACTTGCAATATAGTGGCTAATCCGATAAGATTTGGGTCTTCGGAAGCAAGCAGTTGGGCAATTCCAAGGCCGGTAAGATATAAGGCCAGCTCATCAGCAGTATACACATCAGTCTTTTTCCACGGGGTCCAGCTAATAAAATCCTTACTGCGGTTAACAAATAAATCCACTCGTGTTTTCAGATGTTTATTGAGGGATGTTTGATATCCTAATTCATAAGATTCTATTTTTTCAGGCCTGATATCTTCATTCCCGTAGTATTGATAAGTAATCGGCAGGTCAGGCAAGAACATACTTATCGGGGTGTCCTCTGCCTCACCTAATGTTTGGACCGTATCTTTCTTTGCATAAAACTCTATAAATGATGGATTTCTGAAAGCAGTGGCCGCTGAAGCCCTGAAGGTATGTTCTTTTGCGGGTGAATAGATTATACTCCCCCGGGGAGCAAAGTATCCTTCTGTTAAAGAATGCCAGTCATATCTTCCCCCCAAAAATAAAGCAATGTTTTCCCTGAGCCGGTACTCATTATGTAAGAATCCTGCCCAGAGAGTTTGCTGTTTATCTTCCGGGATCAGCCCTCCTTTATCGAGCGTATTATACCGGTAATTACCACCCCAGATAATGCCGGCTTTTTCTGATAAAGAGATTGAATGCTGTAATTCCAAATCATAAGTGGAAAACAGGTCTTTGTTTTTTTCGCCTGCAGTCTGGACAGTGCCTTCAGATTCACCCTGCCTGTAAAATGTTTGCAATTTGAAATCTTTCGACTCATACCTGATTTGCGCACAACTTTCTTCCGCGAAAAGATCAAGCGTGCCAAAGGCATTGCCTAATTCACCATCTGCAACATCCCAATAATTACCAATCAGGGATAATTTTGAGGTATCATTAAGATAATAATCTAATTGGATATTCCCCTTGCCGATTTTATAAGCATCTTCCGCCCTATCCCACCATTGATTGGTCTCAGCCCATTCAGCCGACACTTTATAACCAACTTTATTGACCTCACCCGCATGGATTAATGAACCGGAAAGAGTTCCATATTCACCATATCTACCTGAAACATAACTGCCTTCTAAATCTTGAGGCGTTTTAGTAATGATATTGATTATTCCACTGAAGGCGTTTGCTCCATAAAGGGCTGAGCCAGGGCCACGAACAATCTCAATCCTTTCGATTTCCGCCAGAGTGACCGGAATAGATTTCCATAAAACCATTCCATGAAAATCCTGATAAACTGAGCGGCCATCAACCATTACCAGCAGCCGGCGGGCGCCAATATCATTAAACCCACGCACGCTGACTTCAACTTCAAAGGCATTGGCTATAAATACATCTACCCCGGCTGCTGTCCGCAGGAGATCAGCGATATTATCCGCTCCTGAGAGGCGAATGTCTTCCGCCGTAATTACACTGACACTTGCGGGTGCCTCGGCTATTGGCTGCGCTTTTCTGGAGGCGGTAATCACTATTGGAATCTCTTCAAAGAGCAACTCTTCTCTGCTTTTTTTGGCCAATTCTTCTTGTGCCTGAACCTCAAAGCTAATTCCCCAGACGAAAATCCCTGCTATTATTAAAACTAAGATTTTATCTATCGTACTCACCTTATTCAAGCCTCCTCGTATAATATGTTTGTAGTGGTCGAGCTTGCTCGACATAGTCTGGCACAGCAG
>JASEGY010000248.1 GCA_030019105.1 bacterium
GATAAATATTTTGGGGTAGGTGAATTCAAGATAGACTATGTAGCTTTCGGAGTTAGTCCTTTAGGATTTTATTACTTATGAAAGGCTAAAGCCTAAACTCCAATCACAACCACCCCAAAAATCTTTTTCTTAAATACTATAGAGTACAAATCTCCAATCCCTAATCCGCAATCCGAGGTTCCGGAGGATGGCTGAGCAGTTATCGTAATGAGACCACAAATCCGCAATCCGCAATCCGAAATCCCCAATCCGAAATCAGGGAGGGGTGATTACTATGTTAAACGGAGTTGCTGGAGCACCGGGTCAAGAAAGGCCGGGGCAGGTATTTTCTTTCAACTTAATAAAAGGGGAGCACCTGGGAGTAAAGGTGGAGGAAGGGGAGGTAACATTAGACCTTGATCAAATCCGCAATTTGCAATTCGCAGTCTACAATCCGCAATCTACAATCCGCAATTCGCAATCGGCACAATCCGCAATCCGCAAACCGCAATCCGCAAAAATATTAGCCGACCGGTTTTCCTACGGGAGACAAGAGCAAACAAAATTAGACACCGCGCAGTGGACCTTTGGTGGCTTTAAAATTGATGGGGCCGAGCCGGCCTGGCGGGCCGAGCCGGCCTGGCGGACCGAGCCGGTCTGGCGGGCTAATCAGTCGGCATTTCATTTAGGGCAGATGATCAATCGCCGCTTGAGTCTTTACCAACAGGAGACCAGCCGGCAGGTCCACCAGGCCGGCTCGGCCCGCCAGGCCGGCTCGGCCCGCCAGGCCGGCTCGGCCACGCTTGAAGAATTCGAGGTCTACAATCAAAGGAGCGGCGAGTGGGAAAGATTAGCCAAACAAGACCAGGCCAGGATAGAACTGAACCAACTGAAATTTGACCTGAGGGGTGGTTACCTTGATGAGCAGGGAGAGCTCAATATCCGGGTGAGGGAGAATTCAGCCGCGGCTCCGGAGGTGGAAGATTACACCCTTACTTTTGACGATAACCAGGAAGATCAAAAGGGGCTTGAGATAGAGATGCAAGGTGTGGTTACTCTGAAGAATCTTGATACGGACGAGCTTGTTTCTTTCCGGCTGGATGCGGATGGAAATCTGGAGCAATTAAATGAGGCCGTGGTTGATAGTAAAGAAGCAGAGATTTACACCGTGGTTAACAGAGAAATCGTGACCTTGAAGAGTGAGGGGCCGACCCGGCCTGGCGAACCGAGCGGGGCTTCTTATCAGGTAATGGTAGGCGGAGGCGGTGATTGGACCGTAGAAGAAACAGGCGGGAGGACTAATTCTCCCCGGGAATACTTCGCCCGGCAGGTTCAACACGGAAGAGATACGGTCAATGTCGTCAATGTCGATACGGGAAAAGTGACCTCCTTCCGGCTGGGCTGCCTGGTGCAGCAGGATGAAGCTGATATGTCCGGAGATGATGTCATTACCTATCGGGTGCATACGGGTGACGTGGTTCATATTGACAGCACCGTTGAGTGGGATGACTACAAGGTTACGGCCGGACCGAGCCGGTCTGGCGGGCCGAGCCGGCCTGGCGGCGCAGGTGGAGATTGGAAGGTTGAGGCGGAATCCGGGGGAGAGAGAAAGTGGCAAGCCGCTTACTGGGCCGAGGGCATGGATGAAGGAGATGTGATCAATGTCAGGGATGTAAACTCCGGCAAGGTTACCTCTCTCCAGCTTGATGATAAAGGCGGTCTGGTCAAATTAGACCGGGCTGTTTTAGACGGGGAGGATGTGGCCGGTTACGATTTGAAAGCAGGAGATGTGGTTCGAATTATTGGTGAGGGTAAGAGGTTTGGTGGGCACATTCAGAGTGAAGTTAACTATACCTTAAGGATGGATGTTGATGGCTCTCTAAATATCAGCCAGGGGCCGCGAAGAGCGCCGGAAGCAGGGCAACGGCCTCAAGTTGAGGGGCAAAGACATTATCAGATGAGGGCGGAAACCGGACAGGTTAATCTTCAGGTTGAGTCAGAGGCGGGCCGCCAGACCGGCTCGGTCCTGAAAGAAGTGGATATGTTTTCGACCGGCTTGAGCATGACCATAATCAAGCCCGGCCAAAATTCCTTTACAGAAGAGAACTGGAACATTTCCCAGGACGGATTTGCGGTTAAGACCCTGCCAGGCCGGCTCGGCCCGACGTATTGTTTAGAGGGGTTATCCCTTACGGTCGAATACCTCAAAAACGAACAGTCATTGGTTTCTTCTTTGATTACCAGGGATAAAGGGGAGGGAAAGAGCAAGCCGGCCATCATAAAAGAGTTTAAAAATCACATGGAAGAGTTCAAAAAGCGGATGGTCGAAAAGGGAAAAGCGGTTGACAGTTTAAAGGAATCTGGTAAAATAGGGGAGGAAGGGGGGCAATCTCCTAACACACAAGCTGAAATTTATTCTTAATCAAGGGGGAGATGTATCCTCTTCAAATTTAATGGGTGTCTGTTGTAGGTTGTAGGTTGTAGGTTGTAGGTTCGCTGGTGACGGTTAACTTACAACTTACAACCTACAACCAGATATACCAATAGATTTGAAGAGGATACGGGGAGATGATCTCTGGAGGTGACCATGGATTTGAGATGTTACGAACAGCAAGAGTGGCGAGAGGAGTTTGTTGCTGCTGCCCGTCGTTCGCTATGTGAACGAATGCGATATTCTTTTATCTACACTTACAAGCCGGTGTTGGATGATGCTGCCTATCGTTCGTTCGCTACAATGGAAGATTACCGGCAGTGGTGCCGGAAAAATCTTCCGGCCTATTTGGGGTACTAAAATGCGATCTTTTTCTTATAAGCAAGGTGAACGCCTTACCGAGGTGTTTAGTCGCCGGGGTGTTGAATATTTGTTTATTGGCAAGTCCGGCGCCATTTTTTACGGATTCCCCGATACGACGCAAGATACCGACATCTTTCCGGCGAAAAACCCCGAGAATGGACGAAAGTTGATTTCTGCTCTGCGTGAACTGGGTTATGATCTGAATCCGGAGATGGAACGTGATCTCATCGTTGGGAAAGATTTCGTGCAGCTTCGCAACGGCCCCTTCGACCTTGATCTGGTTTTTGCCCCGGATGGCATCGAGACCTTTGCTGAAGCACAAAGCCGTTCGCTGATGATCTCCGGCCAATTCCCAGTTGCCAGCCTGGACGACATTATTGCCAGCAAGCGGGCTGCCAACCGGCCCAGAGATCGCGAGAGCTTGCCGCGGCTTGAGGCTTTTCGGGACTATCTCCGCAGCCACAATCTGACCGCTCTGCCGACGGAACCTTCGTAATCCTAACTTTTTGCGGCCGCCTGGCATACGCCTTTAATATCTTCCAGACAGCTTCGCAATCTTCTGTTAACTCCCCGTAACTCAAAATGTATTTGATATATTCGTTAAAAAATGGCATCCTTGGCCGCTTACCTTATCTCCTCTACATATTTTGATAGAATTTGATGAAGTGTTGCCAATCCGGGATATTTGAGCAGGTTCTCTTTGACGTAAGCAAAAGTGTCTGGCAAGTATTGTAGAAAGTTCGGCTTGTTTTTATCGTAGGTAAGATAGGCAAAGGAGCCGGCCGCCTTAAGATTTCGCTGCAGGCAGGTGTAATCGAATATCTCCCGGAAGCTGTTTCTATCCACCGGCTTCCCTTCTAACTCTTCCTTGCCGTCAAGGTAGTAGTCGATCAAATCATCCCTGAGGTTACTGTCCAGAACCACGTAAGAATCTCTTAGCAAGGAAGACAGGTCATACTGGCACAGTCCCATTCTGGCATCCTGGAAGTCTACCATTCTTATTTTGCCCTGAGATATCAGGAGATTTCGGCTGTGGTAGTCCCGGTGAGTAAAGCAGCGCGGTTCCTGACTAAGCCGGGTGGCAATAGAGAGGAATTGCTTTCTAAGCTCCCTTTCGTCCTTTGGCCTGATTTTTTTGCCTTTATGTTTCAGGATTACATTTTGAATAAAAAAGTCGAACTCAAACATAAACTTGTCCACATCAAAGGCCAGCGCGAAGGCAATACATTTTGGGTCTTTACTCAGGGCGGTTTTCAACTGCATATTTAGAAGGCAATCTATGGCTTGCCGGTAATATTTTATTGATACTGAACTTGCAGCGCGCTTGACTTCTGATTCCAGAATTATATCCCCCAGGTCTTCCAAAAAAAAGAAGCCCTTTTCCGGATTGTAACCATAGAGTTCTGGGACAGGGATATGGCAGCGGTAAAGATACTCCTGGACATTGAGGAATATTTTCCCGGCTTCCGGCTCAAAGACCTTCATTAAGACCAAAGAAGAAGGCCGGTCACTATTAGTAGATAGATTAAGGCGGTAGAATTCTCTATTTGAGGCATCTCCTGGGAGTTTGAGTAAGGAGACAACAGAGGTATTGCTTCCCAGGATATTTTTAACCTCTTGTGAAAGGAGTGCCCTCATCTAAAAATCCACTTCCTCTTCTGACATGATACCCTTCCCTCGCAGTCTGTCGGAGAGAAAATCTATCTGTGCGCAATTTTGTAGTGGTTGAGCTTGCTCGACGTTTTGGCAGAGCAAGCTCTGCAACTACAACAAGATGCCGTGAACATTGGGATTCTCCATTTCACTCCGACAGACTGCTCGTTGGAAAGTATATCATCTCAAGACGGGCATGTCAAACATTTTTAAAACCGGAGCGGAACAGGGGCCTTGTCCATCGTTTGGGCAATTGGATCAATTTTGTAGTGGTCGAGCTTGATCGACAGGACGGCAGAGCAAGCTCTGCAACTACAACACCCAATTCGGTCAAGCACTATTGGCCGAAACGATGGACAAGGCCGGAACAGGAAACTGATGACAGGCATTTACCTTCCCGAAAGCTTGAAGCTTTCGGGAAGGTAAGGCTGCATGTCCCTGCCAAGAAGCTGCTTGACATTTTGGGCGAACTAATGTATCATAAGTTGCTGTCAGGTTTAATTATAGTGCTACTGTTTATGCAAGGAGTTGACGCTATGGATTTAAAGAAGAATCCGCAATCCGAAATCCGAAATCCGCAATTGGGACACGATATTCTGCTTCAGATTTACGAGAGATTATATGCAGTCTATGGCCCTCAATGGTGGTGGCCAGGGGAGAGTCAATTTGAGATCATTATCGGGGCGATTTTAACTCAAAACACAAATTGGACAAATGTAGAGCGGGCCATAAACAATCTTAAGGCAGAAGGAAAGCTTACTCCAGAGGAGTTGTTTAAGATTGAAATCCGGGAACTGGCCGGGTTAATTCGACCGTCAGGCTATTTCAATATTAAGGCTAAGAGGCTCAAAGAATTTATCAACTTTCTGTTTGCCCGTTATCAGGGTTCTCTAAATAAGATGTATGAGCAGCCAATGAAAAATCTCAGGACAGAACTTCTCAGTGTAAAAGGGATAGGCCCTGAGACAGCCGATTCTATTCTTCTTTACGGCGGCGATATGCCTGTCTTTGTGGTTGATGCCTACACTAAGCGGATATTTACCCGCTTGAGGCTATTACCTGAAAAGGTCTCTTATGAAGAGACTCAAGAATTTTTTATGAACCATCTCCCTCAGGATGTTAATCTCTACAACGAATATCATGCCCTTATCGTCAGGTGGGGCAAAGAAGCCTGCCGGCCTAAGCCAAGATGTGAGCTTTGTCCACTCAGTCCAAATCAGATTCTTTTACCTCAGTACTCTGGGGTAAATAAATACAAGAAAAATGGGCGTAGTGGCTGATTTTTCTTGACATATTTAATGATTTATACTATTACCCCGCAACATTTGCGTTGTCCGCGAGAATGTTACGATTGCGG
>JASEGY010000249.1 GCA_030019105.1 bacterium
ACAACCTGTCTTGAGTTCGCTTACCCCAAAAACATTATCTTAAAAGCTATAGAATTCTTCCAGCATACTCAGAAACCTTTGGGCTTCTGAATGCCCCGGGTTTAACTGAAGGAGGCAGCGATAGTTCTCCTGAGCTTCCTGGTATCTTTGTAGTTTAAGGAGCAGCCGGGCCAGGTTTAGCCGGGCTTCTTCGTCTGAGGGCTGATATTTTAAAAAGGCGTTGTAGGCCTGAAGGGCATCTTCATAGCGACCCAGGCTAATACATTTATTCCCCAAGGTTTTATAAACAGGCCAGGCCTTATCCGGGGCCTTTAAGAAGGCATCCCTGGCCTCGGTGTGCTTTCCTTCTTCCTTGTAAATCAGGCCCAACTGAAAATAGATGGCTTCATCAGCTATTCCCGTAGAGATGGCTTTCAAGCAGATTGACTTCGCCTCTGTTTTATTACCGATCTGCTGGTAGCAATTCACCAGATCACGATAGACAGCCGGTTTTTGGGGATCAAATTCCAGGGCTCCTTTGAGATAATCTATGGCTTCCTCAAATTGAGCGAGTAAAATACATGCTTCCCCGATATAAAGATAGACCTTGTCTACCAAGCCAACATTCTCTACCAGGAAGGGATCAAATCGCCCCTCTTTTTCAATCTTTTCTCTTATCCTTAAAAACTTCTTCAGGGTATCGATTCCATTCTGATACTCCTTGCGGTTGAGATAGATATTACCTAAAGTAAATAATGCCTCCAGGTAATCTTCTTTTTGAGACAGGGCCTGAAGACAATACTCTTCTCCCCGCTGATAATCCCCGAGTTTGGAGTAAGACGCCGCCAGATCGCACATCGTCATAAGGGCCGTGGCTTTTGCTCCTTCTTCTTTGGCTCCGGGCGACTCCAAAACAATTAGGCCCTCCCGGATACATTCTTCGGGATAGTTATGACCACGATAAAGCCTGGCTAACTGAAAGCGGGCATAGAGGTCATCCTGATGCTGCCGCAATTGTTCTTTAAGTAAACAGGAGCTTCGTTCAAACTTCTTTTTCATCTGCTTCTTATCCAGATTATACCCATAGTGGTGAACCCGGATATCAGTTGCCAGCACCAGGCCTTTAATTATAAGCTGATTATGGACGATTCCCTGGTAGTGAAACCCCTTATGGGTTTTGAAGAGCCGGATTGAATTGTGCTTTGACCTTGCGCTGCCGGGCAGTTGGCTGTAGACAGCAAAGGTTAAGCCCTCGCACTTGTGGGCCATTAGTATTGGCCGGATCTTAGAGATATCCTCTTTTTCCAGTTCTTCGTCAGCATCAAGGATAAGGACCCAATCTGATTGGGCGTAACTCAGGGAGATATTCCGGGCGGCTGAGAAATCATTCTGCCAGGGATGTTCGTAGACCCTGGCTCCAAAGGCTCTGGCTATCTCCATAGTTTTATCTTTGGAACCCGTATCGACCACGATGATTTCGTTGACTAAATCCTTGATACTGGCCAGACAACGGGGGAGTTGCGACTCTTCGTCCCGGACGATCATACAAAGAGAAATGGTCGGATTGCGGATTACGGATTGCGGATTGCGGATTTCAGATTTCATCTGACAAGTGGCCTTATTTAGCAGAATCCTCATTTATGATTGACTGGCGTTTGAATCCGCCTTTTTACTTCGGCTACAAAAGTCTGAGCATGCTCCAACACGCCTTTTGCGCGTTCGTGCGAAACGGTAAACATCTCCCGATAATCAGCTCGCTGGCGTAAATCAAAAGCTTCATGCATCCACCGGGAAAAGTCTTTATCGAAGATACCCTTTTTGACAAATTCACGGTCGAACAGTGCCATTGCTCCAGAGTGCTTAGATGTCTCGCATTTGTCCAACGCCAGCAAAGCCAGGACAGCATAGAACATGGCATAATATGTTCGACTGACGGAAGAGCGATACTTCTTGTTGTCCAAAAGAATCTGTGCCGACTCAAGGGATTCATCCGCCTGTTCCAGGCGATATAGAAATAGCTCTTTACGTTCTCCTTTCACGCTACTACCCCCTCTTCCAGGATGTTTTGGACCAGGGTGCTTTCAGAACACGGACCTTTTTCAAACTCTTGTTGTGAATAGGTAACAGTTGAGATGATTAAGTCATGTTCAAAACCGACTCGCCACGCGATATCCATAATGGCTTGATCTACTTTCTCGTCCAATCTGTTTACGACCACACAGACGTCGAGATCAGACTCTTCCGTAGCTATGCCTCTTGCTCGCGATCCAAATGCCCAAACCCGGGCATTTAAAAAACGTTGTCGGACCAAAGCAGCAAAAAGGGAAAGTATACGATAA
Organism: bacterium; assembly: GCA_030019105.1. Taxonomy (GTDB): domain Bacteria; phylum UBA9089; class JASEGY01; order JASEGY01; family JASEGY01; genus JASEGY01. The sequence continues at coordinate 2,319 of JASEGY010000249.1, forward strand.
TCCTTATTACTCAACATAGCCTGTCTCCTTCCGAAACCCCATTTTCAAGACAACCTAATCCCTCTGCTATTGCCATCTTTTGCCTCCTCTTCTGCGGTTAATGAGTCTTAATTCCCTGCCGGGACAAATTCCCTCGAAACATCGGCCAGGGCAGGGGATGATCCTGGCCTTTAGGTTCAACTTCAAGACAGTAAATCTTACCGTCAAGAGAGCCAATAATGACCTCCAGGGTTCCGTCTCCTTCCAGATCACCTATGGCAGGTGCAGAATGAAAGCCGCCTTCGGCAAATATGGGCCAACCCGGCAGCAGGGCGCCATCAGGACTGAAGGCGTATATTCGGCCGTCTTTAGAGGCGGCGATTATTTCGAGGGTCCCGTCTCCGTCCAGATCTCCGACCGTGGGGGAGGAGAGGATGTCATCTTTGAGCGCTACCGGCCAGCCAGGGAAGGGTTCTCCGCTTGCCTTCAGGACATAGAGCCTGTCATCATTGGAGCCAACGATGACTTCTAATCTTCCGTCATTATCCAGATCGGCCAGGGCGGCTGAAGATCGGATCCAATCACCGGTTGTTACCGGCCAGCCAGGCAGGGCCTCTCCATTGGCCTTAAGGGCGTAGATCTTATTGTCGCAGGAACCGACTACTATCTCTAATTTCCCATCACTATTCAGATCACCCACCGATGCTGAGGCGGAAACAGCCTGTCCCGTTTCTATGGGCCAGCCCGGGACCCGGCTTCCATCGGCCTTGAAGGCATAGATATTTTTATCATAGGATCCAATAATAACCTCCAGCCCAGAGACTCCGTCCAGGTCAACTAAGGCCGGGGAAGAATAAATCGCCTTTCCTGTGGCTATCGGCCACTGGGGAACCGCGCTTCCGTCTGACTCAAAGGCATGGATTTTATAATCATTAGAACCGACTACTATTTCTATTTTTCCATCGCCGTCAATATCTCCCAGGGCAGGTGTTGATTTGATCCCCCGGCCGGTTCCCACCGGCCAGCCCGGAACTTTGCTTCCATCGGGTCTGAAGGCATAAAGCTTGTAATCATCGGAGCCGACCAGGATTTCTATCTTCCCATCACCGTCAATGTCTCCCAGGGCAGGTGAGGAGTAAATAGGGCCGGTAATCGCTACCGGCCACCCCGGGAGATAGCGGCCATCGGCCTTTAAGGCATATAATTTTTTATCATTGGAACCAATAATTACTTCCAGCCGGCCATCTCCATCCAGGTCAAACAAGGCAGGTGAAGAATATATCTCTCCCCCGGTGGTTACCGGCCAGCCATCCTTGATTTTCACCTCTCCCGGCTGTCCTCCTTTGGCCGGGCCAAGCAGACTTATGGTGGGAGGTTCATTAGTGACATCAGGAATTATTTGGGGCAGATGGACTATCTTTACCGGTCCATCGCTGTAGGTAGAATAGGGCGGGTTCTTGCCGTCGCTGATCGTGGCATAAGGGAAGTATTCTCCCTCTGAGAGCCCGGAGGTGTCCCAGAGGAAACGATCATCTTCGTTGTCTTCGGATATTCCGTCCTCGATCAGTTCGCCGTCAAATCCGGTCTGATCTTGATCGTAAAAGAGGCTTATTCGGGCATCATCATCCGGGTCTTGATCATTCCAGATCAGGACATAGAAAGTGTCGGCTTCCGCACCACTTCGGGATGGATTAAGAAGAGTTATCTCAGGCGGACCGAGCCGGCCTGGCGGGCCGAGCCGGCCTGGCGGGATATTTTCAGTTATTTCCGGTGGTGGTTGGGCTGCGGCAGGATCCTTGTAAAGCCCGGTGTGCCGCCCATCATGCCTGAAGCTATGCCAGGGAAGGTGTGCCAGATCGTATTTTGCTCCGGTATCGAAACAATAGATATATCCATCTCTGGAGCCCACGGCTATCTCAATGTTTCCATCTAAGTCAAGGTCTCCGAGGCAGACTGAAGAATCAATCCAGGCCCCGGTTATTATATTCCATCCCGGGAGGGGAGTGCCATCGGCTTTATAGGCGTAAAGTCGATAGTCGTCTGAGCCCACTATTACCTCGGAGAGACCGTCTCCATCCAGATCGCCTAAGGCCGGAGAAGAACCAACATAGCCGGAGGTCCTGACCGGCCAGCCAGGGAGCAGGTTGCCTTCCCCATTAATGACATATATTCTGTAATCATCCGAACCGATGACTACCTCCAGGGTTCCATCGCCATTCAAATCCCCTAAGGCCGGCGAGGAGGTAATTATATCCTCGGTTTCAAAAGGCCATCCGGGAAGGGCTATTCCTTGAGCCGAGAGGGCATAGACCTTGTGATCCTCTGAGCCGACGACAACATCCAATTTCCCATCCCCATCGATGTCCCCCAGGGCAGGAGAAGAAGTGACCCAGCTTCCGGTGGTTACCGGCCAACCGGGAAGCACGGACCCATCTGCCTTAAAGGCATAAATTTTGTGATTATGCGAACCTACGATGATTTCTAATGAGCCGTCTGCATCTATGTCGCCTATGGCCGGCGATGAAGCCACCCAATCTCCGATTCTAACCGGCCAACCAGGGAGATTGGCACCATTGCTTTTCAGGGCATAGAGCCGGCCGTCATCAGAGCCTACCACGACTTCTAAATATCCGTCTTTATCCAGATCACCCAGGGCTGACGAAGAAGTAACCTGGTCTCCGGTTGTTACCGGCCAGCCAGGGAGGTTTATTCCCTTGCTATTTAAGGCATAGATATTTCCATTTGTAGAGCTAATAATAACTTCCGGTCTTCCATCTCCATTCAGGTCGCCCATGGCCGGAGAGGAAAGGATTTCACCTCCAATGGTCACCGGCCAACCGGGGAGATTCTTCCCACTTGAGCTCAAAACATAAACCCGGCCATCATTTGAACCAACAATAATTTCATTCTCGCCATCCCCATCCAGATCACCCATAAGCGGTGAGGAACGAACCGGGCCTTCGGTTCTAATTGGCCAGCCTTCGCGCCTAACAGGCGATGTTGTTTCTTTGGACAGCGCAGGGTTTGCCGCCAGCAATACCAGACTGAGTAAAATAATTCTCAACCATAGATTGCCCGGATTTAACTGATAGAATTTGTTGCAATATCCGGGGATAAGAGAAAAAGGGGATTTCCGGACAGGCAAATTATGGGGAGTCGGGCTAAAGCGGGTCAATGGGCTGAAAAGCTGAGTGGAATTAAGTCTTAGTTGAGAAATAGATTTTTTAATCAAGGTATAATTCCTCCCGTGTAAAAAAGTTGTTATGATTATAACACAGACAGGGGTCATTTTTCAAGGAAAAAATATTTTGAAACCTTGACTTATTTTTGGTCTTATGATATAATTCATCTATATAGGGCTTCATGGTCTAATTTGTTAAAGAATGTATAAGTATCTTTGTCATCAGGCTATTTGCAGATGTGCTCTTTAAAGGGGAAGGGGAATATACAGAACCAT
>JASEGY010000024.1:0-1606 GCA_030019105.1 bacterium
GCCCCAAGTTATTGAGAAGGTACAAAATCGCAGATTATGCCCGCGTTGAGTATAATCTGTGAAATCTGTGAAATCTGTGGATATGTTTTATTTTGGTTGCACTCAAATCGCTTTTGGTGACTGCTTAAATGAACTTGAAACTTGTTTTAGAAGAGGAACTTCGATTCGATCTCCAGCTCTTTGCGGCTGAAGAGGAAGGCCGAACTGAGGAGCCTACTTCCCGTAAAAGGGAAAAGGCCAGAGAAAAAGGTCAGGTAGCTAAATCTATGGAAATCAGCCAGGGGGTCATAACCCTGGTCTGCTTCCTTGTGCTTGCCCTGGTTTACCCGTATATCTTCGGGGATTTATATAAATTTACGCACCAAATGTTGTCTGAAGCCCATACTTACCAGGTTAATCTTGCCTCTATTAATTATATGCTGATCTTCCTGATAATTCTTTTAGGCAAGATGCTGGCCCCTATTATGCTCGCGGCAGTGGTGACCGCCCTGATATCTGATATTGCTCAAGTCGGCCTTAAATTTACCCCCAAGGCCTTAAGGTTTGATCTGTCCCGGATAAAGCCTACCCCAAAGAATTTTATTAAAAAGGTTTTTTCCAAGCAGGCAGGTTTTAACCTGATCAAATCTATTTTCAAGATAATTACGGTGGGGTATATCCCTTATTGGATCATCAAAAAGAATTATATCTCGCTTCTGTTGATGGTCGATATGGGCACCTATCAAGCCTTTGGCCTGATTTCTAAGTTGACTTTTGATATTGTATTGTATACTACTCTTCTTTTGCTTTTTATGAGTATATTTGACTACATGTTTCAGAGGCATGAGCTTACCGAGAGTCTAAAGATGACCAAGCAAGAGATCAAAGATGAGCGGAAGATGATGGAAGGAGACCCTCTGGTCAAGGCCAAGATCAGGGAGCGGCAACGGGAGGCGGCGCACAAAAGGATGATGCAGGAAGTCCCGGAGGCGGATGTAGTTATTACTAACCCGACCCACTTAGCGCTGGCCATTAAGTATGATACCAGTTATATGGCTGCCCCGACTGTGGTGGCCAAAGGTAAAGATGAAATCGCCAGACGGATTGTGGAACTGGCTAAGGAGAATAATATACCGGTGGTCGAAAATAAACCTCTGGCCCAGGCCCTGTATGAATCAACAGAGATCGGAGACGAAATTCCTCCTGATCTTTACCGGGCGGTGGCTGAGGTTCTGTCTTATGTTTATAAATTGAAGAATAAGCAACCATAAGATTGCGGATTTTGGATTGCGGATTGCGGATTGGAGGATTGGCCTTGATCGTATCTTCTTCAAATCCATTGGTAGCAGGGAAAACTTAAATAATCTCTCGCAAAGGCGCAAAGGCGCAAAGAATATAAGCTCTTAGCGACTTTGCGGCTTTGCGAGAGATAAAAAACGAGCTCTACCATGACTTTTGAAGAGGATACCCTTGATCATCGTTTCGGCCAGTCGGGATAGAGTCCACGGTCCACAGAGTCCACAGTCCACAGAAGGTAGCTCGCAGGCTATTAACCGTCGACCGTCTTAGAGTGGCCGAAACGATGATCAAGACCGCAATCCGCAATCCGCAATAAGAAAGGACGGAG
>JASEGY010000024.1:1703-12812 GCA_030019105.1 bacterium
GAGGGCAGAATACAGATGGCGGAATAAGAAAATCCGCAATCCGCAATCCGCAATCCGCAATAAGAAAGGGCGGAGGGCAGAATACAGATGGCGGAATAAGAAAATCCGCAATCCGCAATCCGCAATCCGAAATTGAGAGATGGCTGTTGCTGCTGAGGCGATGCCCAGGCCTAATTGGATGAAAAATGCTGATGTCCTGGTGGCGATAGGTATTATTACTATCGTCTTCATGATGATCATCCCTATGCCGCCCTTTTTGCTGGACATACTTATTTCCTTCAATATAATGATAGCGGTTATGGTTATTCTGACGACCATCTATCTTGTTAAGGCTATTGAATTTGCTGTCTTCCCATCTTTGCTGCTGGTGTCTACTGTTTTCCGGCTGGGTTTAAATGTTTCTACCACCCGACTGATCCTTCTCGGACGCGGGGAAGAAATCGGCCTGATCAAGGCCTTTGGCACTTTTGTTGTGGCCGGGAATTATGTGGTGGGGGTTGTTATCTTCCTGATTTTGGTCCTGATCCAGTTTCTGGTCATTGTTAAGGGAACGACGAGGGTTTCTGAAGTAGCGGCCAGATTTACCCTCGATGCCATGCCTGGTAAGCAAATGGCCATTGATGCTGATTTGAATGCCGGCCTTATTACCGAAAAGGAAGCTATTGTCCGTCGCGCGGAGATTCGACGTGAGGCAGATTTTTATGGGGCGATGGATGGTGCGGCTAAGTTTGTTCAGGGAGATGTTATTGCCGGGTTGATCATTACCGTGGTTAATATCCTCGGTGGTTTCATTATTGGTTCATGGATGCTGGGGATGCCTGTGGCGGATGCAGCCCGGAGTTTTACCCTGCTTACGGTTGGAGACGGATTAGTCACTCAGATCCCGGCCTTGCTTATTTCAGTGGCGACCGGTTTGATTGTCACCCGAGCTGCTTCAGAAGCGAATCTGGGCGCAGACCTTACTTCGCAGCTTTTGAACAGGCCGAAGGTTCTTTGGATTTCGGCCGGAACTTTGGCCTTTCTGGCTTTTACCCCTCTGCCAACTTTTCCTCTTCTTTCTCTGGCTATTGGAGCCGGTTTTCTGGCTTATGTTATGCAGCGTGAGGCCAGGGTCGGGGAGGAGGTCTTAGAGGAAGAGAAGAAGAAGGAAGAGGTCGCGCGCGCTAAAAAACCGGAGAGCGTGGTGTCACTCTTAAAGCCGGAGGCAATGGAACTCAATATCGGTTACAGTCTTATCCCGCTGGTAGATCCTGAACAGGGGGGAGACTTACTGGAGAGGGTTACCATGATCCGGCGCCAGTGTGCTCTCGATATGGGCATTATTGTCCCACCTATCAGGATCAGAGACAATATGCAGCTTAAACCTAATAGCTACTCTATTATGATTAAGGGAGTAGAAGTGGCTGGAGGAACAATCAGGGGTGACCATTATTTGGCTATGAATCCCGGTACGGTAACAGAAGAATTGAAAGGAGAAGCGACAATTGAGCCGGCCTTTGGTCTGCCGGCCATCTGGATTACTGAGGATCAGCGGGAACGCGCAGAAATGCTCGGATACACTGTGGTCGATCCACCTTCTATTGTCGCGACTCACTTGACTGAGATTGTAAAACGTAATGCCTCTCAGCTCCTGGGACGACAGGAAACCCAGGAGTTATTGGATAATATCAAAGAAAACTATCCGGCGGTAGTGAACGAATTGATTCCCGGCCTGCTTTCCTTAGGTGAGGTTCAAAAGGTGCTCCATAATTTACTTGATGAAGGCATATCTATCAGAGACCTGGTGACTATCCTCGAGTCATTAGCTGATTATGCCCCGAAGATAAAAGACACCGGGGCCTTAACCGAACATGCCCGGGCAGGTATGAGTCGTCAGATATGCAATAGATATAAAACTCCTGAAGGGACATTGCCGGTTATTACCCTGGATCCAAAGTTAGAAGAGACGGTTTCACAGGGTATTCAGGAAACAAGAGAGGGGCCTCAGCTCGTTTTAGAGCCTTCGATTATCCGGCGGATTATTGCTTCTCTTTCCGGGGAGATGAAAAAGGCGGCTTCTATCCGTTATGAAGTGATTCTCCTTTGTTCACCACAAATTAGAAGGCAGGTCAGGGAGATGACCAAGCGGGTAGCTCCAAACCTGATTGTTTTATCTTATGCTGAAGTATCACCCGATGTTGAGGTAGAATATATCGGGATGGTCAAGATATAATTTCGGATTTCGGGCATCGTTTCATTCAGCCTGGAAATTGTTGGAGATCGGTTTACACTTTTGGGGAGTTTAGGCTTTAGCCTTTCATAAATGAAATCCTAAAGGATTAACTCCAAAGAAGTTGCGTAGCCTAATTTAAATTCGGCCATGCACTCCGCTTCAAAAGTGTAAAGCTGTCATTTGGGCGATTTGAAACGATGCCGGATTTCGGAATGCGGGATGAATAATCCGCAATCCGCAATCCGAAATCAAAAGGGGGGTATTTTTTATGATGAAGTATAAGACCTATACGGCTGAGACCTTGCCGCAGGCTATCTTGAAGATGACGATGGATCTTGGGAAAGAGGCCATTATGGTTAATCACCGGAACATCCGTCAAGGCGGGATTTTGGGTTTCTTTTCAAAACTTATGGTTGAAGTAACGGCTGCTTTACCGTCCCGCTTAAATCCGAGAATAAACCAGTCTTCCCAGGAGAAGGTTATCCCTCCTCCTCCAGTTTCGCGCAAGCCTGTGGAGGAAAAACCACCTTTGACTAAGGTTTATTCTCCCCCTAAATCTACGGCCGGCATTAATGAAAAAGCTGAGTTTAACCTGATACATCAGGAGATCAAGGAGCTTAAAGGCAAGCTTGACTTGTTGGTAACTCAGCGGCAAGTTGGTGACCGGCATGTCTGTCCTGACCAGGGTGGGGAATTTTATCGATGTATGGTCGAAAATGGACTTGAAAGCAAGCTCTCTGAGCGGTTGCTTCAAGACCTCAATGGCTCGTTAGAATCGGGTGATAAAGAAGGGATACGAAGAGAGTTGGTTGGCCGCTTAGAAAAGTTGATTGAAGTTGGCTCTGATCCCTGGATAGAGGAAGAAGATGGGAGGCCAAGAGTGGCGGCCTTAGTGGGGCCGACCGGTGTGGGTAAGACTACTACGCTGGCCAAGTTAGCGGCTGATTTTGCCTTCCATCAGCAACGCAAGGTAGCCTTGATTACGGTTGATACCTATCGAATAGCTGCGGTGGAGCAACTTAAGACCTTTGCTGAAATACTTGGGGTTCCCTTGAAAGTGGTTTTTACTCCGAATGAGTTCAGCGCGGCTATTGGTGGTTTTTCTGACTACGATTTGGTCCTGATTGACACAGCCGGCCGGAGTCAACGGAATACTATTCAGATGACTGAGCTTAAAAATTTCATTGGCATGGCGGGACACAAATTATCGACTTATTTACTGCTTTCTGCCACCACTAAATATAGAGACCTTCTAAATATTGTGGATAACTTTCAGAAGATTTCTTTTGATCGGATTATCTTTACTAAAATGGATGAAACAATCACTTTTGGTTCTATGATAAGTTTGCTGGCTGAAGTGAAAAAACCTTTGAGTTATGTGACTACGGGGCAGAATGTTCCGGAAGATATAGAGGTGGCCGATGCGGCCAAATTGGCTAATATGGTCTTGCAGTAATAGGAAATGGGAAAATAGGAAATGGGAAGTATAGTGCTTAAGAAAAAGATTTTGGGGTTAGTTGTAATTGGAGTTTAGGCTTTAGCCTTTCATAACTAATGAAATCCTAAAGGATTAACTCCAAAAGCTACATAACTTATGTTGAATTCGCTTGCCCCAAAATATTTATCTTAAAAGCTATAGCTTGATGCACTTCCTATTTCCCATTTCTTATTTCCTATTTTAACTGGCCGAAACGATGAACAAGGCCGAAAGGAGAAAGATATGGCTGACCAGGCACAGGGATTAAGAGAATTAGCCAGAGAAAAAAATGTCGGCAATGATGGTAATGGCAGCGGTGAAAAACCAAATTCTTCTTGTCGCATACTAACGGTGACCTCCGGAAAGGGAGGGGTAGGCAAGACTAACATAGCGGCTAACCTGGCTATTGCCTTTGCCCAGGCTGGAAGGCAGACCCTGATTATGGATGCTGATTTAGGGTTGGCTAATGTGAATGTTATCCTTGGCCTTATCCCACCACCTAAGTATAATTTATCGCATGTGGTCGGCGGGAAAAAAAAGATTCAAGAAATCATTACTAATGGCCCTGCCGGGATTAGACTTATTGCCGGCGCTACCGGTGTAACTGAAGTGGCTAATCTCTCTCAGGATGAACGGGATGAATTTGTTTTGGGTCTTAGCAGTTTAGCTGATTCTATTGATTATCTTATCTTTGATACTGGGGCAGGTCTTTCTCCTAATGTCTTGAGTTTTGTCCTGGCTGCGGATGAGATTATCCTGGTAACAACTCCTGAACCAACAGCTATCGCTGATGCCTACGGCATGGTGAAGGCTGTCTGTCACCACAATATAGAGGCCAATATAAAATTGGTGGTTAATAGGGTTAGTTCAGTAATAGAGGGAAAGAAGGTCGCTGATAGGATTGTCAATATTGCGGGACAGTTTCTTAATATTCGCGTGGAGGTATTGGGCTATATTTTAGAGGACAATTTAGTGATAAAGTCTGTTCGTCAACAGAAGCCCTTTTTTCTTGCCTATCCCAGGTCTAAGGCCGCTTATGGTGTGGCTCATATAATGGCTAAACTGATCCAGTCTCCTGAGACTGAGCCTGGTAATGGCAATGGCTTGCATGGTTTTTTTAAGCGTTTATTAGGAAGCTAGTCAATTGTGGATTTCGGATTGTGGATTGCGGATTGGGGATTGCGGATTATCTCCCTAAATTTCGCTCTCATTCCCACGCTCTGCGTGAAAACGCTAGGCAAGACGCTCTGCGTCAAATGATAACCGGTAATAGATTTACCAGACGCAGAGCGTCGAATGGTTGTGTTCCCACACAGAGCGTGGGAATAAGGAAATATGGTGTTCCCCCTTCCCCAATACGCAATCCGCGATCCAAAATGCTCTGCCGCCCTAAATTTTGGTTGACTCATTTTGAAAAAAATGTTATAGTTGAATATAGCTTTTAAGGTAACTATAGCTCTTAAGATAAATATTTTGGGGTAGGTGAATTCAAGATAGACTATGTAGCTTTCTATAGCTCTTAAGATAAATATTTTGGGGTAGGTGAATTCAAGATAGACTATGTAGCTTTCGGAGTTAATCCTTTAGGGTAACTACTCAGCCACCAGATATTGATTTTTGAAGTTCCTAAACCACAATATATTGTGGTTTGTCTACTTTTGTGGGTTACATAGAAAGCCATTTTTTAGGAATTTTTGCTAAGTTTTAAACATCCAACCACAATATGTTGTGGTTCTAATATGCAAGACCACTATATAGAGGCTGAGTAGTTACCCTTTAGGATTTCATTAGTTATGAAAGGCTAAAGCCTAAAGTCCAAAGGATAACGAACCCCAAAATCTTTTTCATGAAGTCTATACTACTCAGGTTATCAGGTTCAAAGGTTCACGGTTCACGGTTAGTTGCCTTATTGCTCTCTAACCTTGAACCTTGAACCTTGAACCGTGAACCGTGAACCCTGGAACTATGAACCTCGAACCTTTGAACCTGATAACCTGAGTAGTTACAGATTATGATTATGATCAAGTGGGGAAGTCTTTATTTAGCCGGCTTTGCGGCTGTCTTAACCGGATTTATTACCGGGATCAAATTTTGGAGCGTGATTACTCCTATTCATCTGAGTGGGATTATTTTTGTTCGGATAGGGATAATTTCGATTATCTTTTACCTCTTAGGCCGGATGGTCGGATGGATATTTAGAAGATATGTGCCGGAGCTAATAGATGTCTTTACCAGAGCGGGGGAAATAGTAGAAGCGAAACCAGTAGAACAGGGTGCTTCATTAATAGAGGATGAAGGGGTTCCGTCTTCTCCTCTGGGAGATGTAGTAATGGAAGGAAAGATATAACGTAACCGTGGCAGGTTGTAGGTTGCAAGTTGTAAGTTGCAGGTTGTAAGTTAAAGGGCACGCCGTGGGCGTGTCGCCTAACTTACAACTTACAACCTTATAGATTTGCCCCGGGTTGAAGATACGTGGAAAGGATAGTTTCATGGAGGATGAAAAAGAGGCCCAAATCAAGGAGGAAATTAGACAGGCTGTTTCTAATCTGGTCGAAGCAGTGAAGTGTAGCCACAGAGAGGCCAGGGTTGTCCTTCAGGCAACAGGATTTGATTTAGAGAAAGCTAAAGAGCTGATTGGTTCCCTGTCTAATAAATCTATCTGGATTATCAAGGCCAAATTCAAAGTAGATTACCTCGGAAATTTTGGCCTGTTTATTATAGTATTAGATGTGGCTGCGCGTAGAGTGGAGGGGATAGAGGTCGTCGTCTCCAAAGATAAGCGGCTGTTTTTATATGATGTTAATGTTACCTGGGACTTTTTTGAAAAGGCTGTGCATCAGGTTAGTTTAAATAGAAAAGAGATGGTTCCGGAGACAACCCACGAGCTTTTCAATAGATTGAAAGTCGGGTTTGACCGTCATGCAGGTTACCTGTGGGATATATTAGAAAAACCTCTAAAAGAGATCGAGGATGGATTAAGCCACGAGGTAGAGAAAAGTGTTGGAATCGAGGGATGCGAGCTCAGGTTCTCCATTGACCGGATATCTTCGTTTCATCTTGATTGGATCCAATCAATAGAAGACCTTCTCCATGAAAGGAAAGCCGAATCCGGTTCCAATAAGGGGTCTCCACCAATTAAGTTGAAGATAGCTTTGATCTTAGCGGTAGAGGCAGGGGCGCCTATTTCCACGATAAACGTGGGGCAGCACCTTCTGGTGAAGCTCATTGATAGCAGTGAATTAGGTATATACCTGGCTCAACTTATGGGGGCAAGAAAAGATGAGCACCTTATTCCAGTAGTAACGGTAGTAGAAGAGTTGCAACCGCTTAAAGATGGGATGGTTAAGATAAGGACGAAATTTGGAGCAAAGGTTTTTGGTGAGGCAGTGGTATCTAATAATGTAAAGGTAAAACTGGCCCCGCAGAAACTTCTACCCCAGGCGAACGCTGTCAGAGGAAAGATTAAGGATAAGGAGCGAGGCTTCCCTTATCTTTTAGTTATTAGTATTATTGTGATTATTTGGATTACTTTTTCAGTTTTATTTAAGTAAGCATTCAGGTATCAGGAATCAGGGATCAGGGATCAGGGGTCAGGAATCAGGGATCATATCCTTTAAACTGACACCTGATACCTGACTACTGAGAAGCGAGGTAAGGCTTTTGTTTAAAGACCGAGAAGAGGGACTCTGGATCACTTATAAAAAAAACAGTGATCTCAGGATTAGAGAGGAGTTAATAATCAACTATGCTCCGATGGTCAAATATATTGCCGGCCGGATAGCAGTAAGCGTTCCACCTATAGTTGAGTTTGATGACCTGGTTTCTTATGGTATCCTGGGGTTAATTGATGCTATTGAAAAGTATGATCCGAATCAGGGGAGTAAGTTTAAGACCTACGCCTCGTCCCGCATTAAGGGGGCCATTCTTGACCAACTGAGGCTTTTAGATTGGGTCCCCAGGACCGTCCGGGCAAAAGGCCGGCAGTTGGAAGGTGTTTATGCCAACCTTGAGTATAAACTCGGCCGGGCGGCGACTGATGAGGAAATTGCTCAGGCGATGGGGATAACAACGGATGATCTTGCCCAGCTTCTTATGGATGTAAGCGGGACTGCGTTGGTATCCCTTGATGACGTCTGGCATATAGGAGATAGTGAAGATGATGAGGTCCCTATTGTAGATACGATTGAAGGTTCGTCTAGTCAGATTCCGGAGGCGATAATGGAAAGGGAGGAAGTAAAACGTCTCCTGGTCGATGCTATTAATCGCTTGCCGCAAAAAGAGAGAGAGGTAGTTGCCCTTTATTACTATGAAGAGTTAACCTTAAAAGAGATCGGAGAGGTGTTGGGGGTAACCGAGTCAAGGATTTCTCAATTGCATACTAAGGCTATCCTCAGGTTGCGAGGCTACTTGAGCCGGCTTAAACAGGTGTTTATGGGATAAATATATAATTCAGAATGCGGAATGCAGAATGCGGAAGTGTGGCCTTGTTCATCGTTTGGGCCAGACGGGATAGAGTCCACAGTCCACATAGTCCATAGAAGGCAGTTAAACAATGAATAAGCCTACAATTCTGAATTCCGCATTCCGCATTCCGCATTCTGAATTCCGCATTCCGCATTCCGCATTAAAAGGGAGATTCTCATGGATTTAGATGGTTACTTTAAGCTTGACATAACGAAGGAAGGGGTTTTCTTAAGTGTTTATTCCCCAATGGGAAAGGGGGAGAAAGTTGATCTGGATAATGTGATGGCCCAGATTGATCTGGCCGGACTGATAGGGATAGATAATGCTGCCGTGGAAAAAGCGGTAAATGAAGCTGTCGGACAACCGGTAAAAATAGGAGAAGGGGTTGTTAAAAAGGAGCCCAGAGGCTTAAAGGATTATGTGAAGCTTGAGGTAGCAAAGGATAAGATGGCTGCTTCTATAACCCTTACTAACCACAAAGATGGAATGCTCCCCAGATTGGAGGTAGAGGAGATAAAAGATTTTCTCCTTCGAGGAGGGGTGGTCTATGGTATTGATGAAGAGGCTATCGCTGGGGCTTTATCTGAAGGGATAGTCGATAAACCTATTCAGGTGGCGAAAGGGGTTCAGCCTACTTCTGGAAAGGATACGGTTATTGAGGTTAAATTTAAAAAAGACAGAACCGGCCTGGTCCAAAAGGCTGACGGAAATGGGAAGGTTGACTATCGAGAATTGGGTTTGATTGTAAATGTGTCTCCGGGAGAGGTGCTGGCTGTAAAGACCCCGGCGGTTAAAGGAATCCCGGGCAAGACAGTTACAGGCGATGAAGTGCGGGCGAAAGAGGGGAAAGATATACCTATGCCGGCCGGGAAGAATACCCTTTTAAGTGAAGATGGGTTAGAGTTGACCGCCGCGTCACCGGGGAATGTTGTCTGGACAGGCTCTCACATAGCCGTAGATACTACCTACGAAGTTAAAGGTGATGTGGATATGACGGTCGGGAACATTGATTTTGTAGGTGACGTGGTTATATCCGGTGCTGTTCGAGAAGGATTTGTGGTTAAGGCCGGAGAGAGTATCGATATCGCAGGAACAGTGGAGAGAGCAACCCTCTCTGCGGGTAAGGATATTCGCATTCAACGTGGTATTGTTGGTTGTGGGGAAGGAAGTATTTATGCGGGTGGAAATATAACGGCTACCTTTATTGAAATGGGAAATATTGAAGCAAGAGGAGATGTCGTAGTCACGGAAGACATTATGCATAGTAATATTGATGCTGGGGGTTCAGTTTTTTGCTTTTCAGGGAAGCGGGGAAGAATTATGGGCGGAAGGATTCGGGCAGGTGGTGAAGTATGCGCCAAACGTATAGGTTCGTGGGTAGAAGTGCCCACTGAGATAGAATCCGGCATTGATCCCCGAGTGAGACAAGAACTAATGAATCTGGAAGAAAAGGTGGAGAAGGAAAAGCATGACTTTGACCAGCTTAAATTGTCGATCAAGACCCTGAGTGACCAGAAAAAGAAGGCTGGTGCGCTTGCGGCAGATAAAGAAGAAGCACTTCTGCAGCATCTTCAAACCCAAAATGAACTTATGGCCTCTCTACGCGAGGATACGATTAAAATTTCGACCTTAAAGGAAAAATTGGCTGAATCAACCGGAGGGAAGATTTCAGTGGCTGAAATACTTTATCCCGGGGTTAAACTTTGGATAAAAAATACACCTATGCGTGTCGAAGTAGAATATAGATATTGCGCTTTAGTGGAGCGAGCAAACAAGATTTCTTTTAGGACGTATGAGGAGCCTGGTAAGAAGAAAAAAAAATTAGGAAGTAAGAAATGGGAAAGAGGAAGCAACTGAAGTAAATCAAGATACTTCCCATTTCCTAATTTCCCATTTCCCATTCCTTAGGAGGTGAGAAAGTTGGCTGTTCAACCGCTTGATTTACAGGTAAATATAGCTCAACAAACAGAGGTGGGCCGGGGACAACAGGCAGCCCAGAATCAAGTTGCCACTCACCAATCCCAGTTAGCTGGTAAGGCGGAGGAGGAGTCTCGTCTGCACGAGAGCCAAATCCCGCAGGATATGGAGGAAACCGGGTCTAAATTAAACGTGGAAGAAAGAGAGGGACAGGGGAGAGGTGAGAGACGAAGACGTCCAGGACATCAGCGCGAAAAAGAGCCCGAGAAAGAGAGTATGTTAGGAACCGACCCTTTTCGGGGACATATTCTTGATGTGGTGAAGTAGTGGAGTCAGGTGTCAGGAGTCAGCGGGCGGGAGTTAGAAGCTATATCACATCTGACCCCTGACCCCTGATATGAGGAACCCAATGATCGCAGTGTATGGAGGAGTGATAATCTGCCTGGTCTTGTTTTATTTGGCCTTAAGGAGACCAAAGCAAGTTCCTCCTTATTTTAAGGAAGAAATGGGCCGGCTGATGGTTGAATTTAACCGGGTAGCTGATGCTAACATCAAGATTATGGAAGATAAGACTGAAGAACTGAAAAAAGTGGTAGAGTTAGCCGATGATAGAATTCACCGCATAAATATTCTGTGTGCTAACTTGGACGCCTTTAAAGAAGAGGGAAAAGTTGCGAAGGGAGAAAGCAGATACAATCGGGTATTCTCTTTAATACATGCAGGTTGTAAGGTGGCGGACATTGCTAAAGAAGAGGGCATGAGTCAGAGTGAAGTCCAAATGTTGATTGGATTGGCTGATAAAAAAAAGAGGGTGATCGGGGATCGGGTAATCGGTTATCAGTGATTAGTAATCGGTAACAAACAGTCCCTTGTGTCCCTTGTGTCCTTTGTGTCCCTTATGTCCCTTGTGTCCTTTGTGTCCCTTGTGTCCCTTATGTCCCTTATGTCCCTTATGTCCCTTATGTCCCTTGTGTCCCTTATGTCCCTTATGTCCCTTATGTCCCTTATGTCCCTTATGTCCCTTATGTCCCTTATGTTT
>JASEGY010000024.1:12902-18375 GCA_030019105.1 bacterium
CTTATGTCCTTTGTGTCCCTTCTGGTTTTTCTGGTGAGAGGATATTTACGGCCAGCGCCACATCGCCGGAAAAGGAATATTTCATGCGACAAAAACTCGCTGTTTACCCCGGAAGTTTTGACCCGGTAACTTATGGTCACCTGGATGTCATTGAACGGGCGCTGGAGATATTTTCACCGTTAATCGTGGCAGTAGTTGATAATCCTAATAAACAGCCTCTTTTCTCTGTTTCAGAAAGGGTGGCTATGTTAGAGGAGATAGGGAGTAATTATCCTGGACAGTTGATAGTTGAGGAATTTAAAGGGCTGCTGGTCGATTTCTTGAGGAGGGAGCGCGCTTCTTTTATTGTTCGTGGTCTAAGGGCAGTTTCGGATTTTGAACTCGAATTTATGATGGCGACGATGAATCGTAAGCTGGCTCCAGAGATAGATACTATTTTTCTGATGACTAATGAGGAACACTTTTACCTTTCTTCCAGCAGCGTCAAAGAGGTGGCTAAATTGGGCGGGAATGTAGAAGGTTTCGTGCCTCCGGTGGTGGAGAAAAAGTTAAAGGAAAAATACGGGATGATGCCCGGAGAAGTAACCGTTCAGCCACTTGAATAGCAGCAGCAGTAGTATAGCTCTTAAGATAAATATTTTGGGGTAAGCGAATTCAAGACAGGCTATGTAGCTTTCGGAGTTAATCCTTTAGGATTTCATTAGTTATGAAAGGCTAAAGCCTAAACTCCAATTGATATCCAACCCCAAAATCTTTTTCTTAAACACTATAGTAGGTCAAAGTTGCTCGGCAAACTTCAATCGCAATCTTTGACTGCCACTGCCACTGCGACTTGTGATGGCCTGAACGCTTACCCGGAGAAAAAGAATAAGGGGGTAAGAAGATGTTAAGGATAGCTCTCCTGATGACATTTTGTTTATGTCCTTCTATCCTGTGGGCGGATACGGTAGGAGAACGGTTGGATAGAGTAAATCAACGGTTGGATAAAGTAGAGCAACGGTTGGATAGAGTAGATCAACGGTTAGGTGGAATAGAGATTCGACTGAATGCAGTGGAAATGAGTTGGATAAGCGGATAAGTGCCCAGATAGGAGGCTTACGCGGTGAGTTAGAAGGCTTACGCGGTGAGTTAGGAATGATGAAGTGGATGATGATGCTTTTAATAGCCATTGGCTTAATACCAATCGTTGTCCGGGCAAGTGGTATCCTCTTCAAATTTAATGGGTATCTGTTGTAAGTTGTAGGTTGTAGGTTGTAGGTTCGCTGGTGTGACGGTTAACTTACAACTTACAACCTACAACCAGATACACCAATAGATTTGAAGAGGATACGGCAAGTGTATCCATTAAAGAGAAGGACTGGGGAAAGGAGATTGAAGGACTGAAAGAGCAAATAAAAGTGAAAACTGCCTCACCTCCTTCGGTTAAAAAAGAGATCGATGAACTTAAGGAGCAAATCAGGATAATCATGGAGATGATCCCGGCAGAGAGAAGATAAAGATGATGGTTAGGCAAAAAGTCGATATTTGTGGTGCAGAAACCAGGTTCCTTCAAGAAACCTGGTTTCTACTGACTACTTTTTGCCCTACCATCAAAGATCAATGAGGCACACGAAAGCTAAAGCAAGCTATATTTCGGATTTTAGGCTTTAGCCTTTCATAATGAAATCCTAAAGGATTAACTCCTGAGTGTGGATAGCGTCACTACCTTTAGCTTTTATGAAGGCTATTGTCAAAGATAAGGAGGGAAGCAATAATTGAACGAGATCGGTTTTGCTTTATGTTTACACTCACACCAACCGATAGGTAATTTTGAGCACGTCTTTGAAGAAGCCTACCAGAAATCCTACCTGCCCTTAATTGAGGTTTTAAAACAACACCCTTCGATCAATATCAGCCTTCATTACAGTGGCATTCTTTTAGATTGGTTTCAAGAACACCATCCGGAGATAATCGAAGACCTGAAGGGGATGGTGGAAGAAGGTAGATTAGAGTTATTGACCGGCGGCTTTTATGAACCCATCATGGGTACTATCCCTGATCGGGATAAGATTGGCCAGATCAAAAGATTGAGTAAGAGGGTGGAGGAGCTTTGCCGTTATTCTCCTCAAGGGATGTGGGTAGCCGAGCGAGTTTGGGAGCCTTATCTGGCCAAACCTATCGTTGAAGCCGGGGTGAAATATATCGTTGTTGACGACGCCCATTTTTTGAATGCCGGTTTTAAGGCAGAGCAGCTTTTTGGTTATTATATGACTGAGGAAGAGGGGAAAATGTTGGCCATCTTCCCTGGAAGTAAAGAACTTCGCTATATCATCCCTTTTGCCGGCAATCCGAATGAATTGATCGAATTTTTGAGAGCCAAAGCGGATCAAGGAGAAGGACGACTGGCCCTTATGGCTGATGACGGGGAAAAATTCGGCCTCTGGCCCGGCACCTTTGATTGGGTCTTTGGTAAGGGCAAGTGGCTGGATCGTCTCTTCAAGCTGCTGGAGCAAAACAGTTATTGGATCAAGACCTGCACTCTCAGTTCCTGGATGGCGCAGCACGGCCCATTAGGAAGGGCCTACTTACCCACCGGTTCTTACACTGAGATGATGGAGTGGGCCATGCCGGCTGACTCTATCCTGCTTTATGAAGACCTTTTAGACCATTTAAAGGCCGACGGGGTCCTGGATAAATACAGCTCCTTTATCCGGGGTGGATTCTGGCGGAATTTCTTAGTCAAATATCCGGAAAGTAATCTTATGCACAAAAAGATGATCTATGTGAGCGACAAGGTCGCCATGCTTCCCGGAAACGGAAAGATAACTAAAGAGGCTAAGGATGAGCTCTGGAAAGGCCAGTGCAACTGTGCTTACTGGCATGGTCTCTTTGGCGGTCTTTACCTGCCGCATCTTCGTTCTGCTGTCTACCAACATCTCATTAGCGCCGAAACCCTGGCGGATAAAGCCTTCCATTTCGAAGACAACTGGGTGGATGTGGATATTACTGATTTTGATAAAGATGGCTACAATGAAGTCCTGATCAATACTGACCGCCTGAATCTCTATTTTCAGCCCAAAGAAGGCGGATGTCTCTTTGAATTAGACTGGAAGCCCAATCCTTACAACCTTCTTGATACCCTTAGCCGCCGGAAGGAGGCCTATCATCAGAAGCTCCTTTCTGCTCCGGCATCAGGGGACAATGAAAATGAAGGGGAGGGGGAGGGGACAAAGAGCATTCATGACCTGGTTCGAGTGAAAGAAAAAGGGCTGGAAAATTATCTTAATTATGATTGGTATCGGCGGCTGTCCCTGATTGATCATTTTTTGAGCGAAGATACTACTTTAAATGATTTTGCCGCCTGCCGGCATGGTGAACAGGGTGACTTTGTGAATCAGCCTTACACTTATGAGGTGCAGCAGCAAAAAGGCGAAGCGATTTTGACCCTTGCCCGGCATGGTCACGTCTGGGTTGGCCCGGATCATCTTCCCGTGCAGGTGGTTAAACGAATAAAGGTAAGGGAGAATTCGGGCGAGATAGGGATTAATTATGAAGTGACTAACTCTTCGGATCGGTTTGTATCCTTCTGGTTTGGGGTGGAATTTAACTTTGCCATGCTTGGTGGACACAGCCCGGACAGGTATTATTTTGTCTCCGGCCGTTCGTTGAATGGGGATCGGCTTGATTCGAAGGGGAAAACTAAAGAAGTAACTGAATTTGGATTAAGGGATGAGTATCTCCGGTTAGAGATTAGATTTCGTCTAAATAAAGAGGCCACCTTGTGGCGATTTCCTATTGAGACTGTTTCACAATCAGAAGGAGGTTTTGAGCGAGTTTATCAATCCTCAGCGCTTCTGCCTAATTTCCGTTTTTCCTTACCGCCCGGTGAGGTCTGGAAAATAGAACTTGTCAAGGTGCTTAAGGCCCTTGACTAATTCCGATTTCCTTTTCGATCTTTTTCCTGACACCCCAGAGCTTCTTTTTGCCAGGATAGCGGGCGATTACCTCTGAGACCAATTCGAGGGCCTCTTTTAGTCGGGAAGTCTTGCGGTAGGCCCCTAACAGAGTAGTAGTAACATAATGGTCCTCCGGATTAGTGATAAAGCACTCTTTCATTACAGGGATAACTCCCTCGTAATCTTTCATCTTCGAGAGGCAGAAACCAAGCTGCTTGCGGATAAAGAGGTTGTCCGGGTTTAACCTGACGGCTGCCTGGTATTCTCTGAGGGCTTCTTCAAACTTGCCGGCTTCTTTATATGCCCCGGCCAACAGTGTCCGCAGGCTTGCATTTTCCGCCTTAGAGGGAATCGAAAGCAGGGTCTTTAACTCAGAGCTGATCTCTTCAGCGTTCTTTTCTTCCAATCTAAGCTTAATCAGGCGCGAATAAGCAAATTCATCTTTAGGATCCTCCTTAATGACCTTTTTGAAGCACTCCGCCGCCTCATCCTTGCCGTCCATTTTAATAAGTATTTCGGCCTGGCTGATAATCAGGTCCCGTTCATACCCTATCCTTTGAAGGCTGCTTTTGATCCGGTTAAGGGCATCCTCGAATCTTTCCTGCCTTAGATAAAGCTTTACCAATTTTTTGACGGCGGCCAGATCCGCCTCTTTAGCCCTCTCCTTAAGGATTTCTTCGGCTTCTTCGGTTCTTTCCAATTTGAGAAGGGTTTCAACCTTAAGGTTTATCAGGAAGGGATTAAGAGGAGTCCTCTGCCCGGCCATTTCTATGCAGGTTAAGGCCTGTTTGTAATCTCCCCTGAGAAAATAAAGATGGCCAAAGTTAGAGAGAAGATAAGGGTCTTCAGGTCTCTGGGCGTGGAGTTTTTGAAATAAAGTGAAGGCCTCTGCGAACTTACCTTTTCGTTTCAGTTCAACCGCTTCATTTAGGTTCTGTTGATAATCCATAGCTTATAATCTTAATAAGAGCTTGACATGAGAGATAATCTATAGTACAATGGAGTTCGTCAGCTTGTAGAATTCCAACACTGAAACAAGGGATGTTCCATTGAATCTTGAATCTTTATTAGGAGAAATGTCGGAAGACGAAAAAACGGTCTGTGAAGAACGATTAGGTATTCTTGCTTCAACTTCCGGCATCGGTTACCAGGTGGCAGCCAACCTCCGTTGCGAATCACGCTTGGATGAGTTCGCACTTAGAGATATTGTCCAGGGGTTTCTACAAGCTGTTGCTGCCCATGGAGAATTGAAGAGTGTTTATATTGAAAAATGTCGGCAGCACACCCTTCAGGGGGGCGCTGTTCCCAAGCCATGGGCGTTATATTTTGGCCGAGTTGTAACTCCCAAACGTTTCTATCAAACAATGTTGCAATGGGGTGATTTTGTATCTGTAACCGAAACGGAGGATTATTTTTACGACTTACTTTCCAAGCCGTTGAATGTCGTAAGAAGACGTCTTCAAAACATCCCCTTCCTGGGATTATATAATATTACCCCGCAACATTTGCGTTGTCCGCGAGAATGTTACGATTGCGGA
>JASEGY010000250.1 GCA_030019105.1 bacterium
TCTAAAGACTTGCCGGCTATCCGGCATCGCTCCTCAAATTCCTTAATCTCAGCCAGGTCGACCTTTTGTCCCTGCCAATACTTGCTTTCCACAAACCAGCCTACCTCAAGGTATGCCCCAACTACATCTATCTGTACCTGCCGGCCTTCCGGAGACCGCAATTTCCTCTCGCCGACCCAGATAAAGCGGGGCAAAAAGATTTCTTTTTTTAATCCGAAATAAGGCTCGCCATCTACGATTTCCTCTCGCCATTTGAGCATCAAAAGCTCTATCATCCTCTCCGCCACATATCCCTTATATTCATCCGCATGTTTCACCTTTTTCCTGTACTCAGTCAGCTTCAAATTCAGCATTTCATTCTGGGGCTTCTTTTCCTTTTCCATCCGCTTCCAGGCCCGGAGGAATTCGTTCAAGATAGGATCATTGATTTTTCCGTAAACCTCGCCAAAGATGAACTCCTCTACCAGATCCGCCCTGGCCAGATCAATGAACATCTCCCGGATTACTTCCGGGGTTAACCGGCTATGGCGGAGTCGTTTGGAGAGCTCAATCATATCCTCGGTGGTGATTCTAATTGGCTCATCTTCTAACTCCGCAATGTAATAAATTATTTCTTTGCCGGCTCCCCAGCGGTTTTGTTCATAAACGAATTTGCGGATTTGCTGAGACAGCTCGGAGTATATCCCCCCTTTGATCAGGTCTGTGGCCACGGCCTCATTTAACTCGTTCGGCAGATTAAGGTCTATCTTTTGCAGCCGGGCCTGGTCTAAAATAGCCCAGATATATACAGGATTACCCCCGGTTCTTTCTCCTAAATGAACGGCCATTTCCGTCGAGATACTCACGCCATTAACAGCAGCCAGCTTTTTAGCCAGATCAGCTGCATACATGGCACTCATACCCCTGATATATTCTATGCGAAACCGGCCGTGAAGCGGCCCTCGCTCCACGATGTCTTTTAAAATCAAGGTCATGGCCGAGCCGGTGATGATATGAGGACACCATCTGCTTTCCACGGCATTTTGATGTTTCCCCAGGGCATTAGAGTTAATCCCATCTGAGGTCTTGATCTTAAGTACATCCTGGAATTCGTCCAGAAAGACAATGATCGGTCGTTCATTGTAGTCAGCCACTGTGCGGGGGGCATTAATGGCTATCTCTAGCAGTTCATCTTTGTTGTTTCTAAGATTGAGAAAAAACTCGATCACATAGATCAAGCCGGCATCCTTTTTCTCATAGGCGGCCTCTATCAGTTTATCCAAATCCTTTTGAAGGTAAGACAGATCTTTACCCGTAGTAAAAGCCAGATACTGTCGGATAAAATTTAAAAAGTACCTTTCAGTAAACTCTTTAGAATTGAGAATCGCTCCCTCATAACTAAAGAATATCGGCACGACTTTATCCTGCTCAAAGAAGAGCTTGCTATGGACGCGTTTAAAAAGCTCGGTCTTCCCCAGCCGGCGGAGTCCGATCAGAACTGCAGACCGTGTCCAGCGCTTCTCAGTGTCTATTCCCATCTGCCACAGCAGTTCCATCTCTTCTTCCCGGTCAGTAAAAAGCTCATCCGGGCAGGCGGGGGTAAAGATATATCTTTTCATTTTTCCGTGCCTCCGTGTGTCTTGGGTATAATCTACTTCAAATATCTTCAGGTCGAGCAAACGATTTTATCCCTTCATTCTTCCTATGGCTATTTTAAAACTAACGATTATTTTATTATTTATTTCATATTTTTGAGGCGAGCACAATTTACCCACCTGGGTTTGAGGATTAAAGAGAACAACAAACCCTCTGTCTACCCGTTCAGTAGCTAAATATTTCTCACTCAATTGGTCGATGGCCTTTTCAATAGTCTTGGGAGACCGGTATATTTTAGTTTCAACAATATATTTTTTAGCTCTGTATGTTAAAAGGATGTCCATTCTACCCACACCCGAGGGAATTTCGTAGCGGAGACTGGCATGCTCTCTTCCTTTTACAAATTGATACAACCAGGCAGTAAGTAAAAACTGGCCTGTTTTTTCGTAAGGTTTTTTGGTTTCATAGAAGGCATTAACCCCGATTTCCATAATATATTCTTCAAAATCCGATAGTATTTTCTCCATATCCAGGTCACCCGTTTTCGTAAAATAGCGATGACTGGTAAAATCCGACTGATTCTCAAATTTTCTAAAAAACGTCTTTGTAAACCGTGATTGATAGATATTATTAAAAACTACGGCCCTTGTGTCCTGTTCCTTTATTAAGCCGTAGGATTCAAGAAAAGACTGCTCTTTATCATCCGGATCGTAAGCTACCCCATTAAAAATAATTTCGATAAATGTTTCTTTATATAACTCCGCTTTCCCAAACAGATTATCAAAATGATCATTCTTATCCTTTAAGAGAAGTTCAATGGCCTTATCTACATCTTCCGAAGTGATAGGTTCAACGGTTTCCGGCTTTATCCGGACAGTCAAAATACTTCCCAGCCAGTTTACCAGCCAGGGCTGGCCGGCCGTTTCTTTGAATATCTTTTGGACGGCCTCTTCAGTAAATGGCTGGTTGGTTTCTTCTGTGTATTCCTGGTATAAATCCCTGATATTTTCTAAACTAAAAGGAGGCAATTTAACTTTATCGGCGATGTTAAAAGGAGACACCCCGCCAAGAACTAATTTGGCTATATTTCTGATACCTACTAATCCTACAGAATACAAGGCCTTCTCGGAAACACCTTTAAATTTCTGATAAAGACTCCTCAGCGTAGTTAAGAAGTTTTCAATCTCTGCTACGGGGATACCATCAAACTCATCAATAAATATAACTATCTTTTTTGTGGGAAGAAGATTATTTAAGTCTTCAAAAAGTTCTTCAAGTGAGACATGATTGACGATGCTATGCTTTTTCAGAAACTCTTTTACTGCCTCTAACCTTTCGCACTGAACCCCTTCTAATCGTTGTAGCAATTGTCGATAAATCTCTTTTTGAAGCAATCGATAGAAATGTGTTCTTTCTAAGCTCTTGTAATTCTGGAAGTTCAACATAATGCCAATATAGGTAATATCTTTTTCCAGCTCTTTACAGAATTGTTCAAAAAAGGTCGTCTTACCGCTTTGTCGCGGGGCAAAGATAGAGAAGTAACGGCCCAGATCAACCATGGTCTTCATGTCCTGATTTTGGGTGTTGGTTACCTGAGTCATTGGCACAAAGTAAGAGATATCAGGATTTACTTCGCCGCTATTTTCAAAAAATCGTCTTGGTTTTTTAAACTCGCTCATTTTATCTCTTTCACCTCTTCTCATACATCTGGGGCAATTCCCTCACGCCGTATCTGGTCAAGAGACAATTCAGCATCTCCTCATTGGAACCCAATATCCCTTTTTGGGACATATATGCCTCTGCCTCCTCGGTGAAGCCCTCTAAACTGAAATACCACAAGACCGGTTCCTCTACTTCTAAAGACTTGCCGGCTATCCGGCATCGCTCCTCAAATTCCTTAATCTCAGCCAGGCCTACCTTCTGTCCCCGCCAGTACTTGCTTTCCACAAACCAGCCTACCTCAAGATACGCCCCAACTACATCTATCTGTACCTGCCGGCCTTCCGGAGACCGCAATTTCCTTTCGCCGACCCAGATAAAGCGGGGTAAAAAGATTTCTTTTTTTAATCCAAAATAAGGCTCGCCATCTACTGTTTCCTTTCGCCATTTGAGCATCAAAAGCTCTATCATCCTCTCCGCCACATACCCCTTATATTCGTCCGCCTGTTTCACCTTTTTTCGGTACTCGGTCAGCTTCAAATTCAGCATTTCATCCTGAGGTTTCTTTTCTTTTTCCATCCGCTTCCAGGCCCGGAGGAATTCATTCAAGATCGGATCGTTTATTTTCCCGTAAACCTCGCCAAAAATAAATTCCTCCACCAGGTCAGCCCTGGCCAGATCGATGAACATCTCCCGGATCACTTCCGGGGTTAACTGTGAATGCCGCAGACGCTTGGAGATATCAATCATATCCTCGGTGGTAATTCTAATTGGCTCATCTTCTAATTCCGCAATATAATAAATTATTTCCTTGCCGGCCCCCCAGCGGTTTTGTTCATAGACAAACTTGCGAATCTGCTGAGACAGCTCGGAATATATCCCCCCTTTGATCAGGTCTGTGGCTACGGCTTTATTTAACTCATCCGGCAGATTAATAAGGTCTATCTTTTGCATGCGGGCCTGATCCAAAATAGCCCAGATATATACGGGGTTGCCGCCGGTCCTTTCTCCTAAATGAACGGCCATTTCCGTTGAGATACTCACGCCATTAAAAGCCGCCAGCTTCTTGGCCAGATCAGCCGCATGCACGGCCATCATGCCCCTGATATATTCTATGTGAAACCGGCCGTGAAGTGGCCCCCGCTCCACGATGTCTTTTAAAATCAAGGTCATGGCTGAGCCGGTGATGATATGAGGACACCAGCGACTTTCCACTGCATTTTGATGTTTTCCCAGGGCATTAGGGTCAATCCCACTTGTAGTTCTGATTTTAAGTACATCCTGGAATTCGTCCAGGAAGACAATTATAGGCTGTTCATTGTAATCAGCCACTGTGCGGGGGGCATTAATGGCTATCTCCAGCAGCTTATCTTCGTTATCTCTGAAATTGAAAAAGGATTCGAACACATAGAGCAAGCTGGCATCCTTTTTCTCATCGGCCGCCTCTACCAGTTTATCCATATCCTTTTGAAGGTAAGACAGATCTTTACCCGTAGTAAAAGCCAGATACTGCTGGATAAAATTCAAAAAGTACCTTTCAGTAAACTCCTTAGAATTAAGAGCCGCTCCCTCATAGGTAAAGAATATCGGCACGACTTTATCCTGCTCAAAGAAGAGCCTGCTATGGACACGTTTAAAAAGCTCGGTCTTCCCCAGCCGGCGGAGTCCGATCAGAACTGCAGACCGTGTCCAGCGCTTCTCAGTGTCTATTCCCATCTGCCACAGCAGTTCCATCTCTTCTTCCCGGTCAGTAAAAAGCTCATCCGGGCAGGCGGGGGTAAAGATATATCTTTTCATTTTTCCGTGCCTCCGTGTGTCTGTGGTGTAATCTACTCCCATTTTTCAAACATCTTCAGGTCGAGTAACCGAGCGTCATGAATAACTCGCATTATAATTACCTTCGAGCCTTGAATACGAAAAATGGTTCTATCCTTCCCATAGATAAGATGCCGAGACTCTTGTCCTACTTCTTCTGCTTCAGGGATAATCGGGCAACGTCTGGGGAAATTCTCTAAGGAATAAATCTGCCGCTCGATTTCTTCCACCCATTTGATAGCTGCCCCTGGACTATCCTGGGAGATATATTCAAAAACTGATGTTACATCGGCTTCAGCTACGGAGGTAATTTCAACCTGATATTTTTGCACGCCCTTTAAGCTCCTTCAGAAAATCTCGTGCTGGTCGGGTGCGCCCTTCTTGGACATCAGTTTCAGCTTCAGCTAATAGGGCTCCAAGATTTATATTTTTCAACTTTTTCTCAAAGACCGTCACATCAAGCAAGACAGCATCAGGTTTTCCATTAACAGTGACAATGATAGGGCGGCCGGTACGGTGTATTTGTTCAAAAATCTCGCGAGTCCTCTTCTTTAAATCAGAGACCGGTTTAATGTCTTCAGTAATACTTACAGACATTTTATTTCACATCCTTTCTGATGCTATATTTAGCATTAATTATAATACTATCTCGAGAGTTAAAAGTTCTCGTGTGTCTTCGAGGCTAACCCATTTAAAATAGG